>CAZHXC010000131.1:0-7863 GCA_964536145.1 uncultured Spirochaetales bacterium
TTCAGCAGAGACCTTTTGATAAGCCGGGATTTCAGCGGCTCTCCCATACAGACTGAACCGACTATCGCCATCAATCCCAACGACCCTGATCACATCATCGTCGCGATGATCGATTACAACTTTCCCTCAAACTCCACTTATGTCTCCTACGATGCGGGTGCCACCTGGGAAGGCCCGAACCAGACCGGGTATCTCATTGACGACAGAGGTTCGGGAGGAGATCCGGTCCTTGCCTTTGACAGGAAGGGGAACGCGTACATGACGAGTATCTCCATCGGTATCGAGGAGTTTTCCATAGGCCCGGTGAACACGGCGTCGCTCGTTTCGAGTATCGCTCTTTCAAAATCGGAGGATGGGGGGTTCACCTGGCCGCAGATCGTTTCAACAGACAGAAGCAAGGTAACCATCGCCAATCAGCAGATAGATCCTTCCGGCCGTCTCCGGGGGACCGTGTCTATCGGGTTTCTCGACAAGCCGTGGATGGTTGTGGGACCAAACAGGAAGGATCCGTCGAAAGATTCGATCTACGTCGCCTATACGCACTTCGAGAACTATTACGATATCGTCTACACCGGTGAGTTGCCGATCCTCCTTGGCACCGAAATGGCCACCACCGTCAAGCTCGTTCGTTCCGATGATGAAGGCCTCACCTGGACCGATCCGATTGCCGTGAGCCCCACGGTGAGGCGCGTATTCGGCACGGTTGAAGGGGCAGGAGAAGCTCCCGGCAAGTTTGGAAGCGACAGGGTCCTCCAGGGCGCGCGTCCGGTGGTGGATCAGTTGGGGAACGTCTATGTTGCCTGGCTTGACAGCACCGATGACGGCAGTATGGAGGGAATCGGCGAGTACTACGTCGCAAAATCGGAAGACGGTGGCGTCACGTTTGACGAGCCAAAGATCGCGGCCACATTTAATGAGATACCCTTCGAACCGAGAAATGCGTTTTTCAGATACTGGGGATCTTCGTTCCCGCGGATGGCCGCAGGACTCGAAGGCGAGCTCTACATGGTCTATGTATCGCGTCCGGCGGAGAAATCCGCAGACGACGGGGATGTCTACTTTATCAGGTCCCTCGACCGCGGGGAGACCTGGAGCAAACCCATTCCGCTGAACGATGATGAGAAATCTGCGCTTCAGTTCTTCCCGGAGCTCACCGTAGGTCCGGACGGCACGATTCACGTCATGTGGGGAGACATGCGGGATGATCCGATGGGATTGCGCTTTCACATCTACTACACCAAATCCACCGACTCCGGTGTTAGCTGGGGCTTTGAGATCGAAGAGCTTGATCTGGAGGTTGGAGATACGAGGGTATCGGACTTTTCCTCCAATCCCAACAGGGCGTTTCCCTACGGACTCTTTCTTGGGGACTACTTTGGAATTGCCGCTTCTACAGAAGATGTCTACATGGTATGGGCGGATTCGAGACTTGCTGAGTTTGGCGGGGTGAATCAGAAGATAGCCTTTGCCAGGGGGCAGGCTATTCGCTCGCCGGACATCTATGTCTCACCTTCAGCGGGGCCGGGCGGGCAAAACGTCACCATTCAGGGCTTCAATTTCCAGCCCGGCATGACCGTTTATGTCCAGCTTCAGGACGCGACGATATCGATTGCGCGTACAAACCCGGAGGGGCGGTTCACCACGGGAATCTACATTCCCATTACCGGCGAGGGGGCCCAAACTCTCCAGGTCTTTGATGAATCGGGCAACTACGCCACTACTTCGTTTTACACCGAATTCGGTTTTGGCAATATCCAGCAGCAGCTCAATGATCTGTCACGGGATATCCAGAACCTCAGGCAGTAGGCTGACACCGGGAGGAGTTTTGTATGATATACGGTAGGAAACCGGCGGCGGTGAGCGCCCTGGTTGTTGTTCTGTTGCTCGCCGGCGGACCGTTCGCCGGCTTCGACCCGTTCGGCGCGCCGCAGCTTTTTGCACAAACGCTCTCCCGGGATGAACCGGGTCCTGCGGCTGACCGGATCACATTCGGCGCATTCGATGTCGACAGGGCGTCCCGCGATCTCGAGGCCGGAAATATGGACCTCTACATGTTTGGTCTCAAGATCGATGCCGCCGAGCAACTGGCCGAAGATCCGGACTTCAAGCTCTATCAAGCGCCCGCCTCCACGGTGTCGATTCTTCTCAACCCTGCTCCAGCCTATCGCGGAGAGATAAATCCCTTCTCAATTCAAGAGGTTCGGTTTGGCGTCCAGTTTCTCATAGACCGTGACTTCATAGCCCGGGACATCTACAGGGGTACCGCCGTGCCGATGGTTTCCCACGTGAGCCCGCAGGATCACGATTTTCTGACGGTGTACGACATAGAAGTCGCCTCGGGGATAACATACGATCCCGATTACGGAAGGCGGCTGATTGAAGAGGGCATGACCGACGCCGGCGCCCAAATGCAGGGCGGGGTGTGGATGTACGACGGCCGGCCGGTCCGGGTAAAACTGATAGGAAGGGTGGAGGATGAGAGACGTAACATCGCCGATCTGCTGCGAGTCGAGCTCGAACGTGCGGGGTTCAGGGTGGCGGTTTCCTATCTTCCCTTTGCAGCGGCGATAAACTCGGTCTATTCCACCGACCCCGCTGCGTTTCAGTGGCATATATACACCGAAGGCTGGGGCCGTTCTTCTTTGAGCCGCTACGATTTTTCGACGGCGAACAGCATGAACGCGCCCTGGCTTGGTAACATGCCCGGTTGGCAGGAGATCGGATACTGGCAGTATGAGAATAAAGAGCTCGATACCCTGGGGAAGAGTCTCTTCCGTGGTGAATTCGAAAGCAGGGAGGAGCGTAACGAGATCTACAGACGGATCACCTCTCTTGGTCTCGACGAGTCTGTACGGCTTTGGGTAGTGACGGCGGTCAACAGTTTTCCGGCGAGAGCCGATGTCCGCGGCATATCTGAAGACCCGGTCGCCGGTCTTCGCTCTACACGGTCGCTCAGGGAGGCACATATTCCCGGAAGCGACGAGCTCACCGTCGGTCATCTCTGGGTGTGGACCGAACGGACCACCTGGAATCCCATAGGCGGCATTGGCGATGTGTACTCCGCGGATATCTGGAAGTACCTCACGGACGCGCCGCTGTTGAACCATCCCTTTACCGGTATACCTGAGCCCGAGAGGGCGAACTTCACCGTGACGACCGCGGGTGCCGGAAATACTATGACCGTGCCGGCGGATGCGGTGCTCTGGGATGCTGCAAGAGACAGGTGGCGGAGCGTTGGTTCCGGTGTCCGCGCGAAGAGCAAGGTGGTCTTCAACTACGAAGACTATTTTAGCTCGAAGTGGCACCACGGCGAACGGATCACCATGGCCGATGTCGTTTACTCCATAGCTCAGGGCTATGAGCTTGCCTATGATCCGGACAAATCGAGAATTGAGGTGGCTATCGGCATCACCTCACGGCCGTTTCTGGAAACCTTTAGGGGATACAGGATCATCGATGAAAACTCGATCGAGGTGTATGTAGACTACTGGCACTTCGAAGAAAACCTGATTGCCGGATACGCAAGCCCCGCTTCGCTCTCAACGCCATGGGAGATGCTGGCCGCTTTGGATGATCTTGTCTTTGGACAGCGAAGGGCGGCCTACAGCGATACCGCGGCTTCACGTTTCAACGTGCCCTGGATCAGCCTGGTGATGGAAAGGGACGCCCGGCTCGTCGAGAGGACCCTCAAGAAACTCGAGCGGGAGTCAGCGGTGCCGGATGGCGTGTTTGAAGTGGGTAATTTGTCCCTTGTAAGTGAGGCGGAAGCGGGGGAAAGATACCGTGCCGCTATCGATTGGTTTGATACATACAACCATTTGGTAATCAGCAACGGTCCCTTCTACCTTTCCGAATACGATCCTCCGGCGCAGTATGCTGAAATACTCGCCTTTCGCGACGAGACGTATCCGTACAGCACCGGTGATTGGTACATCGGTGGTATGGAACCGATAGAAATCGAGTCGATCGGCACCGTGGAGCTCTCCCCCGGGCAGGATGAGGTGATTGAGGTACGCGCAGACGGTCCGGGTGAATTGGGTATCAGGTACGTTTTTGTGGACCCGGTTGTCCGGGAGGTGATGTATTCTGAAAATGCGGAGAGAATCGCTCCGGGGAGATTCTCCGTATCGATACCCGGGAGTGTTACCGAGCTTCTTTTCCCCGGTCTCTATCAGCTCTCGCTTGTAGCGTATTCGGACACAATAGCAACGGTAACCGACAGGCTTGTCGACGTGGACGTACTCGACTAAAGAAGCCGGGGGCAGCGGGTGCAGATTCTTAGAAGACTTCTTGTAAAAGCGCTGACCATGCTGGCGGTGCTCCTCATCGTGCAGTTTCTGGTAGTCATCACCCTTGGTGCAACAGGCTATTCGGACCGGATGCTCGATGCCGTCATTTCCGAACAGTTGCGGGCAATACGCCCGTCGCTTGCGGAGACTATCCGGGACCCTGAACGCTTAGAAGAGGCGCTTTCAACCAGACGCGAGGAGCTGCGTAATCTGTACGGGTTGGACCGGCCGTGGTACACGCGGCTTCCCGGTATGGTGTTCAGAGTGTTCACCCTCGATCTTGGTGAGGCCCACACGCTCAGAAGCTCCACCGGAAGCAACCGCGTGGCCGATATCGTAATGGAGCGTATCCCGCGCTCCATGTTGCTGCTCACCAGCTCGATGATCATAACCGCGGCGATTGGTCTCGCGTTGGGGGCGAGGCTCTCGAGCCGTGCGGGAACGGGACTCGACCGTGTGGTATCGAGCTTCTCAGCGGTTTCCTACGCTTTTCCCACCTGGTGGGTCGGCATTATCCTCATTCTCGTTTTCTCATTCAGATTGGGGGTACTTCCCTCAGGCGGGATGTACAGCACGCCGCCGCCTGGAGGCGGTTTCTTGCGGTTTCTCGATCTTCTCTACCACGCACTCCTCCCGGTCTTCACCCTCACTCTCGCCGGAATCGGACCCTACATCTATGTTGTCAGGACCATTTCCGTCAACATCGCCCAGTCTGATCACGTAACCGTGGCGCGGGCGAAGGGGCTGAGTGACAGGCTCGTTTCGAGACGGCACATTCTCAGGGTTGCCGCTCCACCTATCGTCACCGGACTTGTTATGGGTTTTGCAGGGACCCTCGGTGGATCGATTCTCGTGGAGACCGTGTTCAATTGGCAGGGGATGGGAAGGCTCTACTACGAGGCCATCGCGGGCACTCCCGATGAAATGGTGATTGTGGCGCTCACCTTTGTCTACACCCTGATTTATGTGGTTGCCAGAATGGTCCTGGAAGTGCTCTACGTTCTGCTAGACCCGAGGGTACGATATGGCTGAGAAACAGTTCAGCACCATCATCCGGGAGCTGTGGCACAGCGGACCCGGCAAGGCAGGCCTTATCCTGCTCGGGCTATTGTCGGTAGTTTCGATTATCGTCATCATTGCCTATCCCCGTGATTTTGGTACCGCCTACTGGGCAAATCCCGGCTATTGGGCGGACAATCCCAAATCGGCCCCGCCGGCCTGGACAAACGTGTTGACAGGCGAAAAACGGCCCGGGCACGTAATTCTCGAGGCGAGCGGTCCCTCGGTAAGCGAATCTACCGGCCGCGCACACAGGCGTGTCTATGCCAAACGCACCGTTGTTGATGCCGATTCCCCGCCAACCTTCGTGTCATTCTCGGTTTCAACCGTAGAGTATTCAAACCGGCCTCCCGTATTGACGGTGGTGCTCCTGCGTCCTGACGGCAGTGAAGTGACCCTGGCAAGAAAGGTTGTCAGCGGTCCCCGTAGCGGCGAGGATGTTCCATACCTTCGTTACGCGGAAGAACCGTTGCGCGAATCCATCGGTGCCGATGACAGGGTACTCGACTCGCTTGTCGAGATCCACGGCGTCGAGGCTGAAGTCATTGCGCCTTCCATAGAAGCGGCGCTCTTTGGCGCCTATTCTGAGGCTGAGGGTTTCCAGATGCTCCGGGGAGAGTACGTCCTCGAGCTGCGGGCGCTGTTTCAGAATCAGGATGACAGCCTGAAATCGGTGAGGTTTGTCTTAGGCGGCTCGGTGTACGGGGCGATGGGAACCGACGCCCTCGGAAGAGACTTGGCACTCGGACTCCTGTATGGGCTTCCGGTTGCCCTGCTCATCGGGATTGCCACATCTACCGTCAGCACCATACTCGGCATGTTCCTTGGGATGACGAGCGGTTACGCCGGCGGAAGTGTGGACCTCCTGATCCAGCGCGCGGCGGATATTGTGGCGAACATCCCGGTGCTCCCGCTTCTCATATTTCTTGTATTTATAGGAGGCTCCAAGCTCTGGCTCATACTGCTCGTGCTTGTCCTATTTAGCTGGCCGGGGCTCACGATCATGGTGAGAACCATGGTGCTTCAGCTGAAAACCGGACTCGAGGTGGAATCCGCGAGGGCATTGGGCTCGTCGAGCTTTAGGGTCGTGTTTCGCCACATCCTTCCGCACGCCGCTTCATATGTGCTTGCTCAGCTCGTCTTTTTCGCGCCTTCCGCGATTCTTGCTGAGGCGGGGTTGAGTTTCTTGGGCCTGGGAGACCCGTCGATTCCAACATGGGGGCAGATACTCGAATATGGATTCCGCACCGGCGCAGTTTTCCTTGGTTACTGGTGGTGGGTGGTACCGCCGGGGCTGCTCATCGTACTCACGGCGGTGACATTCATGTTTCTTGCCCTGGGGCTGGAACCGGTTGTCGATCCGAGGCTGAGGGGGCGCAGATCATGGCATTTTTAGAGGTGGATTCCCTCACCCTCGATTATGGTACTCCGAGGGGCGCGTTGCGGGCGGTTGACGGGGTGAGTTTTTCCATGCAGCGGGCCGGTACCGGGCTCGGGCTTATCGGTGAGACCGGCAGCGGGAAATCGAGCCTTGTCATGGCCCTTGCGCGGATACTTCCGCGAAACGTTGAGCGTTATTCCGGGAGGGTGGTCCTCGATGGAAACGAAATCATGGGTCTCTCCAACGACAGATACCGGAGGGAGGTCCGGTGGAGCAAAATATCGGTCGTGTTTCAGGGCTCCATGAACGGCTTTAACCCCGTACTGAAGATTGGAAGACAACTGACCGAGCGGATGCTTCTCGAACCCGGAGCGGAAAAAACCGCGGCCCGGAAAAAGGTGGTAAAGCTTCTCGCGGATGTCGGACTCACCGAAGAGATCTTTGACAGGTATCCCCACGAGCTCTCAGGAGGCATGAAACAACGTGTCGCGATAGCGATGGCGCTCTGTCTCGATCCTGATTTGATGATTCTAGATGAGCCGACCTCCGCACTCGACGTAAGCGTCCAGGCGCAGATAATGAATCTGCTGAAGAAGCTGAAATGGGAGTTGGGTATCTCGATGATCTTCATCACTCATGACATAGCATTGGCAAGCGAAATAAGCGACAGCCTCGGAGTGATGTATGCGGGCCGGCTCAGGGAGATCGGCAGTGCTGAAGAAGTGATGCTTCATCCGGCGGACCCTTATACCCAGGAGCTGCTTGCCAGTATACCGCGGCTCCACGGCAAAGCGGGGCCAAAGTTTGTTTCAGGAACCGCTCCGGATCCTCTCGACAGACCCGCCGGATGCAGGTTCCGCGACCGCTGCGCCAAGGCCTTTGAGCGTTGTGTCGAAGACCCGCCGCTCGCAGCCGCCGGGGACGGTCACCTTGCCCGCTGCTGGCTGGTGGTGGAGGGACGCGGCAGTGATCGGGAAAACGAGGTGCGGGACCCGGATGGCCGCGACAACCACGAATTGGGCAATCAAGGCGCTCGCGAGGACCGGGGTGAGGCGGCCGGCGCTGCCGAGACGCCGGAGGCCGCCTCCGATCAGGAAGGCAAACAATGACCCACGTGAAAACAGACACGCTGCG
>CAZHXC010000132.1:0-3160 GCA_964536145.1 uncultured Spirochaetales bacterium
GCCGGCGAGACTGCGCCCGGTGACCGGCAAACCCATCTACGTATCGCTCATTCCCTCATCCGGCAATTCGAAAGCCGCAGCTTCTTCCTCGCTGTCCGGGATGCTGTCGGCAATTTCTCTGAAGGTAGGGTGAATTTCGAGAAAAAGGTCCACTATTTCCGGATCAAACGAAACGCCCCGGTCAGCGGTTATGATCTGCACCGCTTCTTCATGACTGAACGCCTCTTTGTACGGCCTCTTGTTCACCAATGCGTCGTACGTGTCACACAGAGAAACGATCCGGGCGGAGAGCGGTATTTCTTCTCCCTTTAACCCTCTCGGATAACCGGCGCCGTTGTACTTCTCGTGGTGGGAGAGGGCGATTTCACGGCCCATTGATAAAAAGTCTTTACCGCCTTTGTATGTTTTGAGTGCTTCACCGGCGATAATCGTGTGTTGTTTCATGGTGTCGAACTCCGATTTTGTCAGCTTGCCCGGTTTTTGGAGTACCGCATCGGAAACACCAACCTTCCCGATATCGTGGAGAATTGAAGATATCGCCATGTCCTCTGCAAATGACTCATTCAGTCTCGTGTCCCGATGTCTATAGCGGTCTACATACTTCATTGCGAGAATACGGGTAAGCGCTTCAATACGTTGCAGATGCTTTCCGGTAATATTGTCCCGAATTTCCACCAGCGACGCGAGGTGATAGATTGTCTCACGATTGTCCACTTTTAGATCTTCGACGAGGTTGAGCAGTGTTGTGATATATTGCTCGCGGTTCCACATCGCCCGCATGATATCGGATTTATCGCTCAGCACGCCTACGACATGTTCTTCGTTCGGCACCGGCACTTTGAAAATTTTGCCTTCGATGAATTTTCGATCGACTTCACCTGTGGGCAGTGTGAGGTTCAGATGCGCCTCCTTCATTGTGAAGTCACGGTTACCTGAAAAGACCTCGTTAATCTCCGCTGAAATCTCCGTGCTATCAAAAAAACTGAGAAAATGAGGGTTGTTTGTTATGCGGGTTTGGAACAGCTCCACAAACGCAGGGTTTGCGTAGATGATGTAACCGTCGGAATCGATCTCGAATATCGCATTCGTGCTTGATTCTATAATCGCTTCCAACTTCCCATTGAGCATGCAGAGTCTTTCTATGGTTGAGAAATAACTTATGATGTCCATACGCCTAACCGTTAGCAAAAAGGGTGCCGACAATGGTCAACGCAATATGAAAACGACAGCCTGCAATATTGTAGATAAACACTCACGTAATAACAATTTATTCAACGCCGGAATCAAGCGTTTGATCTTCGCGGTGTCACGCCACAACTCTCGTTGTTCAGACGCCCCATAGGTACAACGCCTGCGGTTGTGACACTAAATAACGCCTTCTTCATTCAATTTTGCCACCTCGTCAGCGGAGTAACCCAACACCTCCTGCAAGACCTCCCCGGTGTGTTGTCCGAGGGAAGGCGCAGGACGGTACTCAAAGCTGGACTTCGACATCTTCACAGGCATCCCGAGCATCTTATGCGTACCTCTCATCGGGTGCTCGGCGTCAAAAACCATGCCGCGCTGTGTGAAATGAGGGTCATGCAACGCTTCGAGCGTGTCGAGGATAGGCGCGCACGGGATGTTCTTCTGCGCAAGAGTATGAAAGAGCTCCGTTTTGTCGTGCTGCGTGGTATAGGCCTCAATCGCCTCTTTTATCTCATCGCGTCTTTCCCAGCGGAGCTGGATGTTTTCAACCAACTCGTCTGAAGCGAGATCCTCTCTGCCGATGAGTTTCATGAATGCGGTATACTGGTGCGGTTGTCTCGCGGCGATGAACACGTAGTCGTTCGGCTCCACGCCCTTGGCCTTGTAAATATCCCACGGAATATAGCCGGGTACGCCGCCACCCGCTCTCGTTTGAGGTTGCCCCGCGCCTATAGCACTGCGGAAATGGATCCTGTTCAAATTGATGATGTTATCCGCCATCGACATATCGATTTGCTGGCCCTCACCGGTTCTATCCCGGTAGTAGAGAGCCGCCATGATCGCGCCGAACATATGCATCCCTGAGCCGGTGTCCCCGATACTCGGGCCGGGATTCATCGGTGGACCATCGGCGGTCCCGGTGTTGCTGCATGCGGTTCCCGCCGCTTTGGCTATCGCGTCAAAGGAAGGGTACATGCTGTACGGCCCGCCTTTGCCGAACCCGCTGTTCTCCGCATAGACAAGATCCGGTTTGATCTTGCTCAACACCGAGTAATCGATACCAAACTTCTCCATGGTGCCGGGCAAAAAATTGCTGATTACTACGTCCGCTGTTTTTACCAGCTCCTTGAAGATTTCCACACCTTTTTCAGATTTCAGATTGAGCGTAATACCGCGTTTATTGGCGTTCAGAAGAATGAAATACCAGGAATCTATACCCTTTTCCCTTTCTTCCTTTGTGCTTCCGTTAAATCTACCTGACTCGCCTCTTTTGGGCGGCTCGATTTTGATAACATCGGCGCCCATAAAAGCCATGTATTCAGTACACGAAGTGCCCGCTTCCCATTGTGTCAGGTCTACCACTCGAAGACCTTCAAGCGCTTTTGGCATTCTTTAACTCCTTTGTTGTAATGTTGTAGCGAAATGACACGCCGCCGGCGATATATGCCGCCGGTGGTGTGCGCACCCTTACTCTTCGTACAGCTTGGGGAACATCTTCCGTCTGAAATCCTCGGAGACGTCCTCAGGATCCCAGAACGACGCCATAGGTCCGCTTTCCGGCGTAACCTCCAGACCGCGCCGCGCCTGAATCGGATGGAATATGGTGCGATCCACCTGGCAATCTATAACCGCGGTTTTTCCGGAGGCATATGCCCGCTCGAGTGCCGGTTTGAGCTCCGTGGGATCCTCCACCCTTTCAGTATGGGCGCCCATCGCAGCGAACACCTGATCGTAGCGAGTAGGCAACATACCGAATGAGGTCCACTGGTCCTGGTACCCGGGAATAGGCAACGCATGCCGGTACTGCGGGCCGATAGCGGCCATCCACGCCGAATTGTTGGCCAACAGATAGACTACCGGAGCTTCGACACGCACGGCGGTCTCAACATCGAAGCCGCCTAAGCCCATACCACCGTCACCCATCATCACCAGCACCTGCTTTCCGGGTCTTGCGAGTTGAGCGCCGATTCCC
>CAZHXC010000132.1:3170-7862 GCA_964536145.1 uncultured Spirochaetales bacterium
CATACCGATGCCGTGACCGACACCCGCCCAGTTCCCGGCGTCAAGCACCGCACCCGCGTGCTTGGCAACATACCGTTCGGTGATATAGGCGCTCGAAGAGAAACCGTCAAAAATAACGGTGGCATCGTCATCAAGCACCGAGACCGCCTCATGAGCCATCCAGCTCAGATGAATCGGTTTGTTGTTCTTGACCTCTTCGGCCGTATCGGCAAGCCGTTTGGCGTCCTGAGCCTTTAGCTCGTCAACCTGCGACAGCCATTCTTCTTTCTTTGGGTATCCTTTGACGAGATCCTTCGCACAGTCGATCATCTGTTTGAGTGCCTCTTTGGGATTGGCCAGGATGACCATATCGGTTTTGGCGGTAAACTCGATGTCACTCCTCGATTCGGTGATCTGTATCAACTTGGCGTTTTTTGCCCACGCCCCGTAGCCTTCGAGATAACCGAGATTCAGCCCGATAGTACATGCGACATCGGCGGCACGGAGAATCTTGCCCCTGGCGCGTCCTCTAAACGCTAGTGGATGGTCCTCAGGCACGGCGCCGCGGGCGACCCGTCTGGTTATCACAGGAATTTGAGTCAGTTCCACAAACTCCTGGAGCTCCTTTGATGCATTGGTCCAGAAGATCGCTTCACCGCCTGCGATGACCGGTCTTTCCGCTTCCAACAACAGCCTGACGGCCTTCTCAATAGTCTCAGGCTTTGCCTGGGGAGGCTGAGGCTCGGGATAGCTGTCTTCTATGAAGCCCACCTGAGCGCCCGGCGTGGTACGTTGCGCCATGATGTCTGCGGGCACTTCGATTGCGCAAGGCCCTTGAGGATACGTCATCGCGTCACGGAACGCCTTTTTTGTCCAATGGGCGAGAACATTGGGGTTGACGACTCTTCTGGTCCACTTTGTAAGACTGCGTAGAACCGGCTCGGCAAAGCACTCCTGGAGCGCACCGCGTCCGTCTTCCGCCGTCATGTGCTGCCCGTAGAAAGCAACTACCGGGCTCTTGCAAAAATACGCCTGGGCGATGGCGCTTACCTGGTTGGTCATCCCGGGCCCGGCGGTACCAAAGCAGACGCCCGGTCTCCCGGACGCGCGAGCATATGCATCGGCGGCGTATCCCCCTGCTTGCTCGTGGCGACAGTGCACCAGCTTGACATCGGCGTAGCTTCCGGCACCTACCATAAAGGCAAAAACATGCCCGCCACTGATACCGAACATGTACTCGACATTTTCCTCTTTGAGAACACGGGCGATCTGTTTTCCGCCCTGCAGCATTTTTTCCTCAGACATGGGAACCCCTTTTTCCGGCCATTGATCTATAAGAAGCATGATAGGAACTCCCGGAGCCGCTGTCAAGAAATTGTTGGGACCTTCAAGCGCCGATGAGGGAACCGAACGGCCGGCGTTTCCCCGGCTGCTTGGAGCCCTGCAAACACCTTGTATATTTATACGAAGTACGGTATAAATAGGTTACGAGAATAATAAGATATTTCTGAACCAATTGTGGGGGAGGTGAGCAATGCTCTGGAAACACCAAGAGGAAGGACTGCAGTATTTGCCGATAAGCCGAAAGATCGCTTTGACTATCTTTTTGTGCGTCACCGCCATAGGATACATATTCGGTTTTCTTAATATCATGCTTTCATACGGAGAGAACGACGGTGAACCGGGAATGTCTCTGCGTGATATACAAATCGCCTTCTACGGTGCCCGCGAAAAGACCGCGTTGGAGCAATCGATCGACGGTTCGATGAGAACGTACTACCAAACCGAGGAAGGTTACAACACGACAAAAGAGTGGCTCGCCGACGGAGCAAAAGAGGTCGAGTTTGAAAAGAAAGTAAAACCCATTTTTGACCGATCGTGCAACACCTGCCATTCCGCCGATGTGCGGGTAGCCGATGTTGTACTCGAGACCTACGAAGATACCGAACCTTACCTCACGCAGGATACCGGCAAACCTGTCCCGCGGTTGGTCGCAATCAGCCACACGCATATTCTTGCACTTGTGACGATTGTTTTTATTCTGGTATCGATCATCTGTGCTACAAGCTATCCGCAGTGGCTGAAAGTCGCCCTCTGTGCGTGGTCTTACTTCACGATTCTGCTCGATGTTGGCGGATGGTGGCTGGCAAAGCTCTCGCCTTCCTTGTCCTTTATGGTCATATTGGGTGGTGCTTCCCTGGGAACCTCGTGGGCCCTTCTTATCGCGCTGCCGCTCTATGAGCTCTGGTTCAAGAAAAAGGCCTCCACCGGCGGTGAGAATGCGCAGGCATAACCGGCGTTCTCGGTAAGAGTCATCACTACATGCGAGATAAAGGCGAATCTCACCAACCCGGTGCGTTCACAGCAATTTTCAGGTTTTTCCGGTCGATCAGGACCGCAATAACACTGCTGCTGATCATCACCGCATTATCAGTACTGGCAACCTTGATTCCTCAGGGAAGAGATGCCGCCTACTATCAGGAAGCCTACGGGGCCGGTGTCGCAACGTTGATAACCGGACTCAATCTTCACACCTTTTTCAGCTCGTTTCTTTTTGTCTTCCCGTCATCTCTGTTCTTTATCAATCTTGCCGTCTGCACGTTTGACCGTTTTGCCGGCAGAATCCGCAGAAAGATGAAAAAGCGATTTGGTCCCGATATCCTGCATGTAGGGCTCCTCATCCTTGTGATTGGCGGGATCGTAACGTTTTCCGGAAGGCGGGAAGGGTTTGTAACGCTTTTCGAAGGTGAGGCTGCCTCATTTCCCGGCGGATACACCGTTACGCTCACCTCTTTTGAGTTCCTGACCTACGACGACGGAGCGCCAAAAGACTGGATCTCAACCGTTGAAGTTGCTCAGGACGGAGAAACGACAATTGAAGCGTTCCAGATAGAGGTAAACAAACCGCTCAAAATCGGCAACGTGAAACTATATCAATCTTCGTACGCATCAGAAGACATCCTCACCATCTATGATGGAGACGGAACCAGCTACAATGTCGAGAAAGACTCCATTATTCCTGTGGGAAACGGGGCATTTATATTCAGAGAAATCGAATCTGACCCAGCAGGACCGGGTGGGCCGGTTGCCGTGCTGGACACCTGGGTGGATCATGAAATAACCGGTACTGTACGTATGGGAACAGGCGAAGCCCTCGGCGAATACACGATAGCTGAAATCTCACGAAAGATGGCGACGGGTCTGCAGGCGGTCATAGATCCGGGATACAGGATTGTTTTTGCCGCATTGCTCGTCGTGGTAGTCGGATTATGTCTGACCTATATTCAAAAAATCGGAGATGCCTGAGCAATGATCGCAACCATCGCATTTGTCGTAATCTGTATTTCGGCCGTAACCCAGGTGATATACCTGCTAAAAAAAACCGCCCCTCCGAGCAGAGCCGGGGACCCGATCTCTCATTATCTGCACCTGACCGCGGCGGTTCTTCTCTTTTTTACCACTATTTATAGAAGCATCAAGATAGATTTTGTTGCGGTAACAAACACCTTTGAATCCCTCGTCTTCTTCTCAGGGTGTATTATGGTGATTCTTTTTGTCTACCGGATTCAAAAAAAGTGGCGTGTAGTGCCGCTCATTCAGTTTGGTGCGACTATCGTGGCAATTCTACTCCTGGCGGTGGCGTCCTCGCCGTTGGCTCCAAGTGCGATACGACCGCCAATTCCGGCGCTGCAGTCATACTGGCTCGTATTACACGTCACGCTCTCATTCATCGGTGAGTCCTTCTTTGCGGTTGGTTTTGTTACCGCAATCTATTATCTCGCGGTGAAAGACGAAGAGAAAAAAAAGGGCGCGGACAGAATTCTCTATACATCTATAGCAATCGGGTATCCGATTTTCACAGCCGGAGCGCTTGTGTTTGGTGCGATATGGGCTGAAACTGCATGGGGCGCATACTGGTCCTGGGATCCGAAAGAGACCTGGGCACTTATTACGTGGCTAACCTATACCGCGTTTCTTCACAGCCGACTGGTAAAGAGGTTCCGCGGCAAAGTATCGGCGTATTTGTCGATAATCGGATTTGCCTTTACTCTGTTTACGTTCTTTGGCGTCAACTATCTGCTGCCCGGATTACACAGCTACGTTTAGCAAAGACGCCGCCCAATCGCATTCTTGCGTAGTCGTGGGCTTGCGGATTTTCTGAAATCGTTTACAATAGTGAAAATTACAGAGCATTTTGATCAACTTTCGCTGCAAAGGGATGGGTATGAAAAAAAGAACCAGATATTCAATTATAATCGTGACGATGATAGTGGTAGCTGCTTTCAGCCTGTGGGCGCAGGACCTGGCAAAGTTGCCGGGAATCAACGCTGAGGATGAACATCCGCAGGGCTGCGTGGACTGCCATACGGCAGGTGACGGCAGAGACAGTCGGCTCAATGTTTCACTCGAGGAACTCGAAGGGCATCCACCGGTGGACAACATTGTGAAAACTGTCCCGGATGACTGCATGATGTGTCACGGCGCTAACGCGAGCAACCTCAGTACAATCACCCACGCATCTCACTACCAAAATCCTGAAGAGAACTATTTTGTGGCAAATTACGACGGACAATGTCTCGAATGTCACAGTCTTAACATTGAGAGCGGTAGGATGAGCGTCAAGAACGGTCCAAAAAACTGGTAGGGCGCCTCTATAAACCGCTGCTTCGGCATCCCGCACATACGAAAAACCCCTATTGTGTAATGACTTGC
>CAZHXC010000133.1:0-261 GCA_964536145.1 uncultured Spirochaetales bacterium
ACGGCACACCGGCGTCTACTCCCGGCGGCACACGAGGCCGATCCACTCGCCGTCCGGATCGAAGGGTGAGCCCGCAAGATCGCCGTAGACTCCGGTTACCTGAAACCGGTGCCGTTCGAGAAGCTCCACGATCGCCTCCCGGGAGTAATAGTGATGCCGGACGTGATACTTCCGGGGGCGTCTCCAGGGCACAAAGACGATGTACTGATTGAGACAGGTATCGTCTTCATAGTAGAGGTGGCTCTGCTCGAGCACCAGGTG
>CAZHXC010000133.1:271-881 GCA_964536145.1 uncultured Spirochaetales bacterium
AACCGTTTTTGACCTGAAGATACCAGTCGGTTTTCAGCCGGTGTGACTCTTCGTACCTTTTGGTAAACACGTCAAAGATGAAGTAGCCGCCGGGTTTGAGCATCCTCTTTAGTTTCCAGAGCAGAAGATCACGGTCATGGTCTGAAACGGTGCAGAACTCGCCGTATATGAGCGTAACTACATCGAAGCCGGTAGGTAAGTCGGTATGAACATAGTCGGTGAGGCGATAATCGATTTGCTGTCCTCTTTTTTCTGCTGCCTTCCTTGCATGCGCAATAGAGTGTTTCGAAAAATCCACACCGGTAACCTCGAATCCAAGGTTACTGAGCTCTGCGCAGTAGAGCCCGGGCCCGCATCCCAGGTCAATGAGGCGCATGCCGGCACCTCCGCCGACCTGCTCGCTGATCCATGTTGCCGAACGTTCTATCGTCTCGGGTTTGCGGCTCGCATCATCCGTCGACGGATCGAGGTGGGCGTTTAGAATGTGTTTTGACACGTACGGTTCGGTCCAGAAGGTCCGGGCCGATTCTTCGAAAAGCTTTGGCTTTCCGGCAGCGGCGTGAAGCCGCCTGATAGCTCGTCTGCTCAATATCACGGTCCACCTCCTCCG
>CAZHXC010000133.1:891-7803 GCA_964536145.1 uncultured Spirochaetales bacterium
TTGTGCCTCTTGTTCTCCATCAACCCGCCTGCGCTTCCGATATCTGATTCGGAGAAATGAAAGTGCAAAAGCGGCCACGATGATCCCGGCCGATGCGAACGGCAGCCAGTCTCCAAACCGGGTGTAGAGTGTAACCCTTTCAGCGCCAACCCCGGTATCGGCAATAAGAAACCCCTCCTCGTAGAAGGGGAGCCTGCCCAGGACTCTTCCGGTTGAATCCACCGCGGAGGTGACACCGGAAGCCGACGCTCTGAGCATCGGCCTCGAGTTTTCAACCGCCCTGAAGAGACCGTTCGCAAAATGCTGTTGCGCTTCCACATCGGTTAGAGACCAGAAGTCGTTGGAGATGTTTATGATCAGTTGTGCCCCTCCCGCAACAAAGGCACGAATATCAGAGGGAAAACCGTCTTCAAAGCAGATAGGAGTCGAAAACCGTACCATCGGGTGCTCGAACACCACCCGCCTCTCTCCCGGTTCCCACAGATAGACATCCGAGTTTTTCAGCCACTCGTAAAACCCCGGAAAGGCCTCTTTGAACGGGAAATACTCGGTAAACGGCACGAGATGTATCTTTCTGTACGTCTCCACCCGGTTGCCCGCGGGATCGAAGAAGACCGCCGCGTTGTACTCGAACCGGTCGGTTTCGCCGTCCTCCCGGGGAACGAGTTCGTAATCGTCATTCCCGGTCAGCAGCCACACATCAAGGCTCTTTTGATACTCGAGGAACTCATTGACCAATCGTGCGTAAGGATAGCGTGCGGGATCCATCCGGCTCCACCGCCTGATATTGGGCACGAAGGCGGTCTCGGACCAGACAACGAGATCCGGCTTTTTTGCTGTCGCCATATCGGTTTGGTTCCTGAGGACTTCAAAGGTCTCCCGGTAATCGTGTTTTCGCGGATCGGCGTTCTGCTGGATGAGGGCGACCCTCATTCGAGGCAATTTCTCCTCCGCGTTGCGTTCGGCTGCAATCGAAGCCGGGCCAAAGACGGCGACAGCTGAGAAGAATACGGCATAGGCTACCGGAAATCCCAGGAGCGTCCTCTTGTTGAGTCTGCCCTCCATGGCGGAGGCGGCGAGAAAGGCAAGGACGCCGTTTGCCAGGAGCACGAGCAGCGTGACACCCCAGACTCCGGTGATCGAGGCGATCTGGATGATCTCGAGAAACCGGTATTGGCTCACTCCCAGAAAGCCCCATGGGTAGCCGATAAAACCGAGGGAACGCAGATAGTCGAAGACTATCCACAGGAAGGGAATGAAGAAGAGTGCCTTGCGTCCGAATCGCCTGAATACAGCCACCACCGCAGTCATAAAAACTGCGTAGAGAATCAGATAGACCCCGGTAATGAGCTGGAGTGATACCAGACTGAACGTTCCAAGCCAGTGGTTTGTAAGCATCGTCTGGATGACACCAAAAACGGTACCGTAAAAAACGCCCCACCACTGAGGCGCATAAAGCAGCACGAGAAAAAGCGGTACCAGGCAGCAGTAGGCAAGGAGGCCGATGCCTTCGAGACTTATAAACGATGGAATAGAAGCGGTATAGAGGATCGATGAGATGAGGGCGAAGGGAAAGGCAAAGACTTCTATGACCCGCCTCGAGTTCACGCCGTCACGGCGAAGAGTTGTCCAACCGTTCAGGATAATGAGAAAGAAGTCGGTAAGCAGCAGCGGTAGATAACGGAGCAGCGAGTTCAGCCTCTCGGTAAGCGAGTCCGGAGCGAGCCGCAGATTGCCGCTGCTCTCTGCAAAGCGCTGGACATAATCCATATTGGCGTTTGTGGCAAAGATATATGAAAAGATGTAGAGGATGAGAGCGGCGCCCGCTAACACCTCGAGAGCACGGGTTTTTCCCCGCCAAGAAGGCACGCGCACGTGCGAACTCGCGCCCGAAAGGCGAGAAAACTGCCCCCGTATGAGCGTGAGCCCCGCCCACGCCACATGGGCCACCGACACTCCAAGATAGAGAAAATCCGATGCGGTTCTTGTTTTTTCCATCCCGAAGGGGCCGGTGAAAAACAACGCTATCCCGGCGCATCCGGCCAAAACTACTACGATGAGTTTCTTCATCCGCAGGATACAATGTCAGGCATGTGTCGTTTTTTCAACAGGTGAGGCCCTCGAAAAACCGTCGTTTTCGCATCTGCCCGGGTGTTGACCTTCGCGGGTGAAACGGTAAGCTTGGGAATAGCATGAATCTGCGCTATAGATGTCTCATCATGGATCACGACGACACGGTCGTGGACAGCACAAAAACGGTGCACTTTCCCGCATATCTCGAGATACTGAAGCAACTGCGGCCGGATGTGAAACCGGTTGATCTCAGCGGCTGGTTTCGCAAGAACTTTCAGCCGGGGATTATGAGCTTTTTGCGAGAAGAGCTCGGATTTTCTGATGAAGAGATGGAAGCGGAATATAAAGTCTGGCGTTCCTTTGCGCTCAATAGTCAGCCACATTTCTATCCCGGGATGATCGAACTGCTCTGTGAATACGCCGGTTCGGGCGGCAGGATAGCGGTGGTTTCGCACTCCGAGCGGGATATCATCGAGCGGGATTACAGGGTGGCAGGAGATAATCGCGTGGTTCCCGACATCATATTCGGCTGGGAGATGGAGGAATCGCGGCGCAAACCTGACCCGTGGCCGGTATTTGAAGTCATGCGCCGTCTGTCGCTGGAACCCGAGGATATCCTGGTAATCGATGACCTCAAACCGGCGGTGATTATGGCTCAGGCGGCGGGAGTGGACATCGCCGCCGCCGGCTGGGCCCATCAGATACCGGAAATTGTGGAATATATGAAACACCATTGCACCTACTACTGCGAGACCGTGGATGAGCTTGGTGCGGTAATATTCGACGCAAGCCGCGCATACCCGCATTGACCGTTTCTTTGACATTTGGCGGTCACTTTACAATACACGTAATAATAGGTAGGAATAGAAAAAACTCGGCAAACAGTAAGCGCCCGCGGTTTTAAAACAGCCGTGAAAGTGCATGCGGCGGCAAATAACCGCAAGCTGAAGGCCGGGAAGCAATCACTTGAAAGAGGAGCTAAATTGATGAGCGTGGATGTGAAAAACCTGCATCCCCTTGAAGTGCGCGTACTCAAGTACATCGAGCCGGGAAAGTCCGTCTCCACAGATGATCTGGTGAAGGCGCTGGGGATGAACGTCGGGCAGTGCAATCAGGCACTGAGCTGGCTTACCGCTAAAGAACTGGTGGCCGAAGACCGCAGGGATAATCACATCTTTTTTGAGCTCACCGAAACCGGTGAGCGATACGCGGAAACAGGTACACCGGCGGAGCGGATCTACAACCTCGTACGCGGTGAATCCGGGCTTACCCTCCCTGAGATATCGGCGCGTCTGAAGCTCGAAAACAGTGATACCGGCTCCGCTTTTGGGATGCTTTCAAAGTCAGGCTATCTTGCTATGAGCAAGGACAAAACCGTAGAGGTGAAGAAGGATGAGGTTCCCCCGGCAATCACCGTGACAAAAGAGCTGCTCGAGCGGGCAAAGAAAAGCGGATCTTTGGAACAGGCAAACCTCACCGCGGAAGAGCTTGACTATATCGGGAGGGTGAGCCGGAAACGGGGCGCCGGGAGCGCGGCATTCAGGATAGTCGAACGCGAGACGGTGTACTATACCCTCACCGAGGCCGGGATGGAAACGAGAAACGAGGTGTTCGCGCAGAATCTCACCGGTGAAGAGATTGGCGCGCTGACTCAGGTGCAGCTTGCCTCGGGAGATTGGAAGAACAAGCGGTTCAGGAGCTACAACATACACGTGCCTCCCAAGCGGGCGCTTCCCGGAAGAAAGAACCCGTACAGCCAGTATATCGAATCGGTGAAGGACAAACTGGTTTCCCTGGGGTTCGAGGAGTTTGACGGTCCGCTCGTAGAGACCGAGTTCTGGAACGGGGACGCCCTTTTCATGCCGCAGTTTCACTCGGCGAGGGATATCCATGACGTCTACTACCTCGACGACCCGAGCCATGCGAAGGAGATAGAACAGCCCTGGCTCGACCAGGTAGCAGCGGTACACCAGGACGGCTGGAAAACCGGGAGCCGGGGTTGGGGCTACACGTTTGACAGGGATTTTACCAGACGGCTGGTGCTTCGCAGCCAGGGCACCGTTTTGTCTGCAAAGCAACTACCCAAGGCCAAGGTGCCGGGCAAGTATTTTGGTGTGGTCCGATGCTTCAGATATGACCAGGTGGACGCAACCCACAACGCTGATTTCTATCAGACCGAAGGGATCGTCCTCTCTGAAGAGGTGAATCTCCGTACGCTGCTCGGCCTGCTCGAGCTCTTTGCGATTGAGGTGGCCGGCGCCACAGATCTCAAGTTTGCGCCGGCCTACTTCCCGTTTACCGAGCCCTCTATAGAGGTGCATATCAAGCATCCGGTACTCGGCTGGTTCGAGCTTGGCGGGAGCGGCATCTTCAGACCGGAGGTAACCGCACCGTTGGGCGTTGATGTGCCCGTGCTTGCGTGGGGGCTCGGTATCGACAGGATGGCCATGATGCAGCTTTCAATAGACGATATCCGGGAGCTTTTCAGCAAAAACCTGGAAAAAGTGCGATTGCGGAGGAGAGGATAGATGCCAACTATTGAAGTGTACAAAGACACATTCTTCGCATTTCTCGGGAAAGAGATGACATTGGACGAGCTCGAAGAGCTGCTCCCGGCCGCAAAAGCCGAGCTTGACGGTTACGACGAGCAGGAAGGAATTCTCAAAATCGAGCTGAACGATACCAACCGTCCCGATCTCTGGTCCACCGCGGGATTGAGCAGGCAGTTGCGGGTGTACTCCGGCGGCCGAAAGCCTGCGTACGCATTCTTTTCGGATCCCGGCGCCACCCTCGATTCAGGCGGACGTCTTGTCGAGGTGGACGCGGCACTTGAAAACATAAGGCCCTATGTGGCGGCGTTCGTGGTCACCGGCAGACAGATCGACGAGCCCGCACTGAAGGATGTCATCCAGACACAGGAGAAGCTCTGTTGGAACTTTGGGCAAAAGCGTTCTTCCATAGCGATGGGGGTCTACAGAAACGACCTGATCACTTATCCGGTCAGATATTTCGCGGCTGATCCGCAGTCAACCAGATTCGTCCCTTTGCAGATGGAAGATGAGCTCTCTCTTGACGAAATTATCGAAAAACATCCGAAAGGACAGGAGTTTGGCTACATCGTGAAAGATTTCCCGGGATATCCTTTCCTTACGGATGCCAATGGAGAGGTTTTGAGCTTTCCGCCGATCATCAACTCCAACTCCCTTGGTGCGGTTGAAGTGGGAGACAGTGAACTGTTTATCGAGATGACCGGAACCGACCTGAGGACGCTGCTCCTGGCAACTTCCATCGTAGCCTGTGATTTAGCGGACTACGGTTTTACCGTTCAACCGGTGAAAACCATTTACCCGTACGAGACCGAGTTTGGCCGGGAGATAACATCGCCCTATTACTTCCAGGAACCCTGTGTGGCGGCAATTGCGGATATCAATAAGCTGTTGGGGGTTGAGTTTACCGCGGAGGAAGCCGCGCGTTACGCCGCGAAGATGGGACTCGATGTGAAAGTCGAGGGTGATGCCATCAAGGCCCAGGCGCCCCACTTCAGAAATGATTTTCTCCATCCCGTCGATCTCATGGAAGACGTCATGATAGGACGGGGAACAAACGAATTTGAGCCGGTGCTGCCGATGGAGTTTACCGCCGGCAGGCTTTCACCGGAAGAATTGTTTGCACGCTCGGTGAAAGATACCATGGTTGGTCTCGGCTACCAGGAGATGGTCTACAACTATCTCGGATCGCGGAAAGACTTCATCGAGAAGATGGGCATAGATGAGTCTCCGGTGGTCCGGATAGCAAACCCGATGACCGAGAACTATGAGTACCTGAGAAACTCAATCCTTCCCTCACTTCTTTCCACGGAAGCGGTATCCGCAAACGCCGTGTATCCGCATCGAATTTTTGAGATTGGAAAAGTGGCGTACCACGATCCACAGGACAATTACGGATCTGTTACCAGAAATTGGCTTGGATTTCTCGATGCTGATGCGGACTCGAATTTCAACGATCTCCATTCAATGGTGTCCGCGGTGTTTTACTACCTGTCGAGGGAGTATACACTGAGAGAGAGTGACGATCCCCGTTTTCTTTCGGGGAGGTGCGCCGACATCGAGTACAAAGGACAGCAGGTGGGTATACTCGGAGAAATACACCCGCAGGTTCTCGAAAACTGGAGCATCACGGTCCCCTGTGCGGCCTGCGAAATCGACCTTGACTCCATACTCGAGAAATGACCTGTTCGATAGGAGAATGAGATGAATCTGAACATTGATGCCGTGCAACTTCTCTGGGAAGAGGGCTGCAATATCATCGTCGGGCAATCTCACTTTATAAAGAGTGTTGAAGACATACCTGAAATTGTGGTGACTACCGTGCCCGGCATCAAGTACGGTTTTGCCTTTTGTGAGGCTTCGGGACCGTGTTTGATAAGAACCGAGGGAAATGACGAGGCCCTGGTAAAACAGGCGCGTGAATGCGCCCGTTCTGTAGGTGCGGGACACACCTTCTATCTGATAATCAGGGATGCGTTCCCGATCAACCTTCTCAACGGGATAAAGGCGTGTCAGGAAGTGGCCACCATCTTCGCGGCCACGGCAAATCCGCTTCAGGTAGTGGTTGCAGAATCGAGTCAGGGCCGGGGGATTATGGGCGTCATAGACGGGAGCTCTCCCGCCGGTGTCGAAGGCGAAGACGAAAAACGGGAGCGAAAGGAGTTTCTCAGGAAAATTGGTTACAAGCTCGGTTGAAGGCGGCCGCCGGGGCGGCCGCCGGGGCGGGCGGGCCCGCCGGGGCCGCCGGGGCGACGCTCCGGACAGAAGAGCAGCCGAAATTCGGGATAACAAG
>CAZHXC010000134.1:0-7723 GCA_964536145.1 uncultured Spirochaetales bacterium
AAGGAAGTTTTTGAGCTGGAGGATATAAACGATCTTCCAATCGATTTTGATGTTGCATGGTACGAGCAGAAGGCGATAACCGTTCTGCTCGCGCTTCTCTCCCTCGGCTTCAAAGGCGTGCGGATTGGGCCTACGCTTCCCGCCTTCCTCAGCCCCGCTGTGACACAGGTTCTGGTGGACACCTTTGATTTGAAGCTGACCGGTACCGTTGAAGAGGATGTTGCGGCTATTACCGCTTGATAGAGTAGGCGCCGCGGCGATTACCGCGTCGTAAAAGCGCAATCGACGCGGCTATTGTGGCAAGCTGAAAAGGATCGCATTTGCGATATGCCCCCCGCCCTTTGGGCGGGCGGGCACTTCGTGTTCGCACTGGACGCGACCTGAAAAACCGGTATACCATTTTTCGTAATGGTTGCAGTTGGAAAAAAGAAAATCGGCCTTGCGCTGAGCGGTGGAGCCGCTCGTGGATTTGCGCACATCGGTGTTGTGAAGGTGCTTCAGGAAAACGACATACCGATCAGCTTCGTCGCCGGCACGAGTGTGGGAGCTATCATCGGAGCGTTTGTGGCCGCCGACTACGCGTGGGACCGAATGCTAAAGATCGCCGGTGACATCAAGTGGCACGGCCTTATTGCCCCAACGCTCTCCGGTATGGGGCTGGTCAAGACCGACCGGCTCGAGTCGTTTATTGATGAGATGCTCGGTGAGATGACTTTTGATGAGCTCTGCATCCCTTTCCGGGCGGTAGCGGTGGACCTCGTCCGTTCGGAAACGGTCGTCTTCGATTCGGGATCGGTCGCCAGAGCGGCGCGCGCGAGCGCCTCGGTGCCGGGTATCTTTGAACCGGTTGTGGAAGACGAGACGGCGTTTGTCGACGGAGGGGTCATGAACAACATACCCTGCGATGTTGTCCGCACCATGGGCGCCAAGAAAGTCATCGCGGTTGATCTGAATGCCAAGCGGCCGCGCTCAGGAATGCCGGCCAATTTGTTTGACGTGAGCTATCGCAGTTTCGCGTTGCTCCTCGACATGACCAGTGCTCCGGGCCGTGAGGACGCCGATGTTCTCATCCAGCCTGATATTGGTGATTATCAGTACCACGATCTTGACCGGGTGGATGAGCTCGTGTCAAAGGGAGAGGAAGCGGCAAAACAGATGCTCAAGAAACTCAAAAAGCTCCGATAACAGAATCCGGATCACACCAAATCGCACGCCTCGGCCGGCATCCAGTGAGCATCCATTCCATCCCATTTTACATTGCACCCGATGGGGTTTGTTATCGGTGTGGTGACCGGTTTACCTGCCACGTGTTCAGCGAGCGCATTGTCCAAATCGTTTGTCGTCATCTTATCGGTTTCCCGAGGGTTATCCACGCCCCGGCCGGTGTAGACGAGCTTGCGGTTTGTGTCGAACACGTAGAAGTGAGGAGTCCGGAGCGCTCCGTATGCCTTTGCCACCTCCTGTGACTCGTCATACAGATAGGTCCACGGAAAATTGTGTTCCTTCATCCGGGCAACCATGTGGTCAAAGTCATCTTCCGGATAGGTGTTTTTGCTGTTTGAATTGATGCCGACAAACTTCACCCCTTTTGGGGCGAACTTCTCCACTGTGGCCCGTGTCACCTCGTCGGAACCGGTAACATACGGGCAATGATTGCAGGTAAAGAAGATGACGAGCGTTTTCGCGTCATCAAAGTCTGCAAGTGAATAGTCATTGCCGTCGGTAGCCGGGAGAGTGAAACCCGGGGCCTTCTCGCCAATTTGAAGCGTAAATGCCATTTTGTGTTACTCCTTGCGTATTCGTTTCTCGAACATACCTCGAAGCAGCATCGCCGGTCAAATTTTGATCCTGGTAGCCACAAACACCATCTCACTCGGGTAGGTAGACCCAAACGGTTTTTTCTCATATAGGATCTCCGCGCCGTTTTCGCTTTCCCAGAGGTTTCGTAAGTTCGGATACCAGAAGTCTATAATCAGCTTTCCATTCGTCGCCAGATGCTTCCGGATGCATTCCAGACAGCTGATCTGATCATCGGCGGAGACAAGATAGTTGAACGGACCGAACGGAATGGTAACCAGAGCGAACCGTTCGTTCAGTTTGAAATTCCGCATGTCTGCGTTGACAAGCGTGACGCGCTCTCTTGTTTCGAAGGGCGCTTCGTCGAGCTTTTGCGTGATGGTCATAGAAATCGGACGAATCCCTGTCGTATATCTCAGCCATGGTAGTGTAGTATAGATAGAACATGAGTGAAGAGCATAGAGCTACCGCGAGAGGAATCGCGTCGAGATACCTCGAGACCGGCGATCCGTTGGGATGGTTCGAGGCGCTGTACCGGCAAGCGGATGAAAAAGCATCGATCATTCCCTGGGCTGAGTTCGAGCCGAATCCAAATCTGGTCGATTGGTTGGACAGGCATCGGCCCGATGGCTCCGGCCGCGCTCTCAAGGTTGGAAGCGGACTCGGAGACGATGCGGAAGAACTGTCACGCAGAGGCTTCGAGACCACCGGCTTTGATGTTTCTCAAACCCCGATTGCATGGAGCAGGAGTCGCTTTCGGGATTCCGCGGTTTCCTACGTCACCGCGGATCTGCTGAACGCCCCCGACGAGCGGAGCGACAGGTTTGATTTCGTACTGGAATCATACACCTTGCAGGTGCTTCCCCCTGCATTGCGGGCTGAAGCGATTGGATGCATCGCCTCTTTTGTGGCTCACGGGGGCACGCTTCTGGTGATTGCCCGGGGGCGCGAGGCGGCGGAGCCGGAGGGCAACATGCCATGGCCGCTTACAAAGAAAGAACTTGCGACTGACCGGCGGCGGTGATCTACTGGAGCACCGGACGGCCAGTTGGCAATTGCGCGACCGTGCGGCCGGATAGTACCGGCCGGCAAGTATGCTATACTGATTGCAGCCATCCACAGGAGGTCCTCCATCTCAATGATATTAGATGATGTAAGGAATAACGCCCGGGAGAAACTCAAAGGGGTCTGTGGTGTGTACCGGGAGTGCGACGGTGCGCCAAACAGGCTCTGCCAGGGACACAGCTACGATACCGCCATCGGAATCGGCGGCGCCGGCACCGGAAGCAGCTTTGCAAACAACGTGAAGGCGCTCGCTTCGCTACAGCTGGAAATGAAGGTGATAGGTGAGCACAAAATCCCTGACACCACGACTGCGCTCTTTGGGCACAAGGTCTCGATGCCGGTCTACGGGGCGCCGGCAACGGGTGTTGACAGCTTTGGAGGTGAAACCGTTATACCGGAGGCGGAGTATTGCCGAAATACGGTCTTCGGCTGTAAGCAGGCCGGGACAATAGGGTGGCGCGGAGATGTCCACGGCTACTCACCGGAACACACCTACGGAATCGACGCCATCAAAGAGACCGGCGGAATCGGGGTAAAGATCGTCAAGCCGCGAGAGCAGCATGTCATCAAAGCAATACTGAAACGGGCGGAGGAAGCCGGGATACTCGCGGTTGGGGTCGATGTAGACGGTTGCGGCTCGTATAATATGGATCTCTCGAGAATATCGATAATCAAAAAAAGTGAAGAGGATATACGTGAGCTGGTGGATTTTACCGGGCTCCCTTTTGTCGTCAAAGGTTTGATGAGCCCTTACGATGCGGAAGCTTCTGTTCGTGCGGGTGCGGCGGCGATAGTGGTTTCCAACCACGGTGGGAGGGTGTTGGATCACACCCCCGGCACTGCGGAAGTGCTTCCTGAAATCGTAAGCGCGGTAAAGGGTGATATTACGATCCTTGTCGACGGTGGGGTGCGGACCGGTTATGACGTTCTCAAGATGCTCGCCCTTGGCGCGGAAGGCGTGCTGGTTGGCAGGGACATCATTCGCGCAGCCGTTGGCGGAGGTGCGGAAGGCGTGAGGCTCCACATGGAGTTTCTGAAAGAAACACTGCAGAAGACGATGCTCATGACCAGCTGCTACGATTTACAATCCATTAGCGCCGATATCATCCGCGGGGCCGGGTAATCAACAACGATGTCAGAGCAACGGTTTTTCGAGGTGCCCTTGCATGAATGTATCGATCTATGAGCGTCTGAGCGCTGTCTATGATCTCGACTGGGGCAGCTGGTCACGTCAATACGTCTCTTTTCTCGATCAGACTCTCAAACAGGAGGGGATGCAGGAGGCGAGAATAATCGATCTCGCCTGCGGTACGGGCAACCTGGCGATTGAGCTCGCAGAGCTCGGGCATTCGGTGCAAGGAGTGGACATCTGTCCTGAAATGATCGAGGTAGCAAAAACCAAGATGGTCAGCGCCGATTCCGATCCCCCGCGCTTTGAGGTCGCAGACATGGCGAGTTTGCGTATCGTTGACGAGTTCGATTGCGCTACGTGTACCTTTGACGCTCTCAACTATCTGCTGACTACCGAACAGGTGCGGGCGATGTTTCACGGTGTGGCGCGGCTACTTGCACCCCGGGGGCTCTTTGTATTCGACTGCGTTACCGAGCAGCTTTTCAGGCATCACCACGGAGATTCATTCAAACGGAAGCTCGGCGGGGTTTCGTTCTCGCAGAAGCTGCGGTACGACCGGGCGCGGCGGATTGCGAGGACTGTTTTCAAGTTTTCAGACGGGGTGGAAGAAACTCATCTGCAGAGGCCGTACAACCTGGAAGAAATGAGCGCCATCCTTGATGAAACCGGATTTGAGATAGTGAAAGCCCTTTCCGGGTTTTACAATCAGCCGTACACCAGCGAAAGCGAGCGTCTGATTTGTGTCGCAAGATATCGCGGCTGACTATCAGGCGTTCCAGGCTCACCGTCCAGATGAAACCAAAAATGAAACAGCCGATGGTGTTTACCGAAAGAGTGCCCAAAGGGAAGACCGAGGATGCACTCTTCTCGATCAATCCTGAAAGTCCGTATCGACACAACGTACCGGCAGCACCGGCGATCGCCAGCCCGAGCAGTTTGTATATCATGATGATCACTCCAGCGTTTTTCTCAAACGGCACTACCATGGTGCACGCACGCTATGTACCCGACAATTTTCAGCTCCTATACTTACCTTGACAGGCATGCTGAGGATGTTCAAGCTGTTATCCAATGCAGAAAGAATACAGCGTTTCAATTGCGGCGGTAAACCTGGCGAGGACGAGCGATCTCACCATCCTCGATGCGCTTGAAGGCGTCGGTTTCGACCTGACGCGGCTCAACGGCAATGTCCTGGAGATGCCGCTTTCCTACTGCCTTGATAGATTAACCGCAGGCGAGCCGGCTATCATCGTGTCAGGATTGAAACAGCACGGGTTCATCGCCACAGGTGGCGAGAACAGCACTGAAAGAGAGGAGATGGCAGGTCAGATTCGGTCGGTAATTGAGACCGATGGCTACCTCAAAAAGCTCTCGATTCCCTTCCTGCTACCGGAAACCGGGTACTTGAGATGATAATCGAACGCGGAGGAACCGGTGGGTCCAACTCCTTCTGGGCGGGGCTCAGGTCATTGATGCGGCTTGGTTTGGCGTATATTCTTCATGGACAGTACAAACCATATATAATTCTTGCGGAGGGAGTTACCGAAGCGGCGGAAGCGAAGGCTTTGCTCGCAGCATCGGCCGGAATAGACGTTTAATCTTTATGCAACAATCCAAGCTCAAAACCGGGCGGCTGTTGACCGCCGCACCACGGGTGCCGTTTTATTACGGCTGGGTCATCGTTACCATCGCCGCTCTCACTCATTTCTCTTCGGGGCCGGGACAGACCTATGTGGCATCCGTTTTTATGGGGCCCATTCTCGATGAGTTCGGCTGGTCAAAAACGCTGTTCTCGGCGATCTATACTGCGGGTTCGCTGACGGCGGCCGCCCTCATGTTCCTTATAGGTCGCCTGGTCGACAGATTCGGCGTACGGATCGTCCTCGTTTCCACATGCATCATGCTCGGCGGCGCGGCGTTTTGGATGACAACCATCAATCATCCCGCTCAGTTATACGTAGGCATCGCGGCATTGAGGACACTCGGTCAGGGAACTTTGCCGATGATTGCAACCACCATGGTGGCGCTTTGGTTCGTACGCAGGAGGGGAAGGGCAACCGCAATTGCCGCTCTGGGAGCGGGTGCAAGCCAAGCAGCCTTTCCGTTGCTGGCCCATCAACTGATCGCGCAATTCGGATGGCGGAATGCCTGGATTGGGCTGGCGTTTGTCGTATGGATCATTTTGCTGGTGCCGGCAGTGCTTTTTGTGCGCCGTGATCCGGAATCCGTCGGCCTGAAACCGGACGGTGAGTCGAGCCGGGGGGCTGAGGGCAAACGAATTGGTGACGGGCTCAAACCTTCTGAAGCCGACTTTACTCTCATGGAGGCGTTTCGCACCAGGGCGCTCTGGTTGCTTATTGTCGCCGGGATGGCGATGCCCTTGATCATGACCGGGCTCACCCTTCATCACGTTCCTCTCATGGAAGAAAAGGGACTCGGGGCGGGCACCGCCGCGGCGGCCTTTAGCATGTTCGGGCCCCTGATGCTTGCGGGTAACTTCGTCGGTGGCCTGTTGTGTGACCGGATACAGAATCGGTATGTGCTCGCGGCAGGCCAGCTTTTCCTGATTGGCACCATGCTGTTCACCTTTGTCATTTCAGTGCCGTGGCACGCATTTGTGTATATGATCTTTGCGGGGTTTACCGGTGGGGTTATCATTACCACCTATGCGGTGGTCTGGCCGAACTACTTTGGGCGTAGCCATCTTGGGAGCATCAGAGGGGTAGCCACCACCGCCATGATCGGCTTCTCCGCATTAGGAGCGCTCCCTTTTGGATTCATCTTTGACATGACAGGGTCGTACAACATGGCGATTCTGATCTTGCTTGCTCTGCCGGTGACAAGCGTTGCAGCCGCCCTGCCGGCTGTGCAGCCGAAGGGAAGCAATGCGGCGGTTGATGTATCGGGCACTTCGGGCCCGACTTAATATACAATGTGAAGGAGAAATCAGATGTACGTAATCGTAGCACCCATTCAGATCAAACCCGGCCACGCAGAAGAGTTTATCGAGGCGATGCTGCTCGACGCCAAAGGCTCGGTGGAAAACGAGCCTGGCTGTCTCAGGTTTGATGTCATCCGTGATGAGAGCGATCCGAATCGAATCTATCTGTACGAGGTGTACAAGGACAAGGAAGCGTTCGAGTATCACGTCACCACGCCCCACATCAAAGAATGGCAGGAGACGGTGAAGGATTGGTGGGAGGAACCGAGGCTGCCGGTCGGCCGCGGTACCAACATTTGGCCGGATGACCAAAGCTGGAAGTAAGCACCGCGGGCAGATAGGCTAAAGACCCTACCGAGGATATTACTGAAGACGGCGGGCGCCACGGACGGAAACTTGGAGCGGGCGCCACGGACGGAAACCCGGGTCGGGAGCGCCGTAAGAGAACCTGATAACAAGACCTACTTGTTGACACCTCAACGAACTCACAGGTAGTCTGCAGTACCGGCGACGGCCGCCGGCGAGGCGCTGAAAAGGAGTGTACAGTGGGCCAAACTAGCATCGCACTTACCCAGGATATAAAGTCACTTATTCTCGATAACGGGATCGACATGGTTGGCGTGGCCTCGGTAGATCGCTGGAAGCACGCGCCTCCGGGCTATCCCAAACCGACATACTATATGCCCGAGGCGAAGGCGGTGATTTCCCTGGTTCGTCACATTCCAGACGGAGTCATAGATGTTTGGGGGAAGTGGGACCGGCCGGGGCGTACCGTCGGACCATATCTC
>CAZHXC010000135.1:0-7704 GCA_964536145.1 uncultured Spirochaetales bacterium
TTGTCTCGTCGAGTTTTGTCAACACAAGCGCCTTGTACTTGAACGGTTCGAACTGCTGAAAAATCTCGAGAAGGTCCGCCGTTTTTGTCGTCGCGCTCACGGTCAAATAGATGTGAGCCGAGGAGCCGCACGCGTCTAAGAGTTCCCGCATCTCAGCGAGCCTCATGTAATCCTTTGGGCTTTTACCGATGGTGTCAATGAGCAGCAGATCAACATCCTGACAGAGGGCGATCTGTTTTCTCAAATCGTCAAATGTTTCCACACTGACCACCGGTATGTTCATAATATCACCGTAAGTCTCAATCTGCTGACGGGCGCCAATCCGGTAATTGTCTATCGTAATCATACGTACGTTTTTGGGACGGACGCCGTTTCCTGCAATACCGTTTATAGCGGCGAGTTTTGCCACCGTAGTCGTTTTACCGACGCCTGTGGGCCCTACAAGAACCACAATCTTGGGCTTCACCTCAATCTTATCGGTAAACAACTCGATACCTTCACCTATCCATTCCACAACACGGCTCTGTACCAGGTCAAAATCATCGAGCGCCTGAAGTGAAAACTCCCCCTTTATCCGCGAAATCATCTTTCTGATATACCGAACCGAAAAATCATTCCTGATGAGAAGCTCTTCGATGCGCTCGATTGTCTCATGCTGTTCATGGTCAACGGGTATCTCCGCCGCCATTTTTTCCTTGATCTCCTGTACCTCTTTGAGAACCATCTGGATAGTCTGGTCATTCTTCACAGATGAGAGGATCTTCTGCTTCTCCTCTTCCAAATCCTTCTCTTTCTTTGGCACTTTCGGCTCCTGCGAGATATAGCCGGTCAGCTCAACGCCCTCCCTCGTGAACAGCCCAAGAAAGCCGCCCATCCTGATGCTCCGGTGGGTGAGGACCTTTGCCTGGTCCCCATATTTCATCTTGATGTTATTCAACGCATCTGTGTGGGTATACGCGGTCTCCGTGAAGTACTGCATACTATTCAACCTCTTCCATTCGGATTTCGCCCAACGCTTCTACTTTCATATCCGGCGTGATTTCAGGTACGGACAACACCACCAGATCAGGTATTTCCCTGGCCGAAGAGCTCTTCACCAACGGCCTGGCCGCTTCAGAACAGAGGATAATCGGATATTCTCCACGGTCCTGCACTTCCCTGACCGCGTTGGAGAGTGTTTCGATCCATCGCCGCTGCTCGGCGGGTTCGAGGGCGGCGATCACCCCCCCGGCTGTCTCGAGTCTGGAATCGATGAGCCGCTGTTCGAGCTCGGGCTGGAGTGTGAGGACCGAAAGCTTTTTGTCCTCATCGGCATATTGCAGACAAATTTGTCTGGCAAGCGCCTGGCGGCACTTCTCGATCAGGAAACCGATGTCCTTTGACACGGTACCGTAATCGGCAAGCGTCTCCAGGATGGACACGGTATTTCTGATGGATACCTGCTCCTGGAGGAGCCCCTGGAGCACTTTCTGGATTTCTCCAACCGCGAGCACGTCGCCGACTTCCGATACAACCGCCGGATAGTCCGACTTGAGAGTGTCGAGTATCGCCTGGACCTCCTGCCTGCCGAGGATTTCGGAGGCATGCCGCTCTATGATATGCGTCAGGTGTGTGGCGATGATCGACGGCGAGTCAACCACGGTGTATCCTTCACGTTCGGCCGGCTCCCTGTTCTCCTCGGTAATCCAGAGTGCCGGAAGACCAAAGGCGGGATCAACGGTCTTCTCACCGGGCAGCTCTTCCTTTTCTCCACCGGGGTTTATGGCAAGATAGTGTCCAATACGGATCGTGCCTCTACCAACTTCCACCCCTTTTATCTTGAGGCAGTACTCCGAAGGTTCAAGACGCATGTTGTCGATTATCCGTATCCGTGGTACCACCAGGCCAAGATCAAGGGCCTTCTCACGCCGTATCCTGGTTATCCGGTCAAGAAGCTCGGCTCCCTGGTCTTTGTCTACAAGCGGGATAAGGCCGTAACCGAGCTCCAAGGAAAGCGGATCGAGCGGCACGACGGGAGACATTTCCGCCTGTGCGGGTTTTGCTCTTTCCGCCTCTTCCTCCACTCTTTCCGCCTCTTCGGCGGCAAGCTGTTTTCTCGAAAGCCGGTAACCGAGAAAACCCACCAGCCCGGCAAGGGGCATCAACACGTACCAGGGAAATCCCGGCAGAAAACCGAGCACTAGAAGAAACACCGCGCCTATCCAGTACACCCGTGCCTGCTGCGAGAACTGCCCGGTCACATCGTTGCCAAAGGTGCCGTCGGAAACCGCGCGGGTAACGATGATACCGGTTGCCGTCGAAATAAGGAGGACCGGAAACTGGGTAACAAGACCGTCGCCGATTGCGAGGGTGATATAGGAGTCGAGGGCCACGTTGAGGGTTTCCCCGTGGATTGTCATGCCAACTACTATTCCACCGATGATATTGATCAGAGTAATGAGGATACCTACCTTGACGTTCCCCGACACGAACTTTGAAGCACCATCCATCGCACCATAGAAGTCGACCTGGCGTTGCAGATCGTTCTTCCTGCGGGTTGACTCTTCCTCGGTTATGGCTCCCGAATTGTACTCCGCCTCGATCGCCATCTGCTTTCCGGGGAGCGCATCCAGGGTGAACCGCGCCGCAACTTCGGCAACTCTTGTCGAGCCTTTTGTGATGACAATGAACTGCACCGCGATGATGATAATGAAGATAATGAAACCGATGACGATACCCTGCAGCCCCGCTGCGCCAACCACAAAGCCGGAAAACGCCCGGACGATTCTTCCCCCGAACTCCGACCCTTGAGAGAGTATCAGACGTGTAGACGAAACGTTGAGCGCAAGCCCAAACACCGTCGAGACGAGCAGCATCGTCGGGAACACCGAAAAATCGAGCGCTCGTTTTGTATAGAGTACTATGAGAATAATAAACAGGCTCAAGACAAGGTTAAAGGCCATGAGCAGATCGAGAATCACCGTAGGAAGCGGAATGATCATCATCATAACGACGATAACAACACCGGCGGCTACAAAAATATCGCTCCGCTGCTTGAACAGCGAGTGGCCGAGCACTCGTGGGATATCAGCCATACAACCACCTCCTGATTCCGGCGGTTACACTACAGAATACTATCATACTGCCTCCAGCGTTCTGCCCTTCATCTTGTACACTTCCGCGAGAATGAGGGCCATGACCTCGTAGTACTTCTCCGGGATCACGTCACCTATGTTGACCTCCTGGTAGAGGGCCCTCGCAAGAGGTTTGTTCTCCATGCAGGGTATCTCGTTATCGGTAGCCACCTCTCGTATCTTCAGAGCAATATTGTCGGCACCTTTTGCGATAACTACCGGCGCTTCCATAAGGCTCCTGTTCCACTCGAGGGCAACCGCGTAGTGAGTAGGGTTTGTAACAACAACATCCGCACGAGGGACGTTCCTGATCATATTCCTCGTCAACAGCTCCCGCATCCGTTCGCGCAGGCGGCTGCGTACCAGCGGATCTCCTTCAGACATCCGGCGCTCCTCCTTCACCTCCTGTCTGGTCATCTTCAACGACTCACGGTGTAGATGCCTCTGGAACATGTAATCCGGAATTGAGAGTATGAGGAGTGCGATTGCCGATTCAACCGTAATGGCAAAAGCGATCGTGGCAACCGTCCGGAAGCTGTACCAGAAGGTGCTCGATGAGAAAAGCCCGATCTTGTTGAGATTTGCCCGGATATTGAGAAAGGCGATAAGCCCGATAATCGCAATCTTAAAGATCGATTTCCCCAGATTGAAAGCCGCTTCCGTGGAGAACATACCCCGTTTGAAGAATTTGCCAAAGCGGGGCACTATCTTGTTGAAATCCGGCGTAATCGGCTTTGTGGTGAACAAAAATCCCACCTGAAAGAGGTTGCCGAGAATCGCCGCGATAAATGCGACTATGAAAATCGGCACGGTGATTCGGATGAAATAGTTCAGGAACGCGGGCATCAGGCGCGCGTCGCTCACCACATCCACCTCGTTGGAGAGGGTGAAGAAAAACTTCATCATATCGAGCAGGTTACTCAGGATATACGTACCAAGGATGCCTATGGTGATGATGGGGAAGAGCAGCACGAGGGCCGAGGAAAACTCAGCGCTCTTTGCAACCTTTCCCTCTTCTCTCGCCTTCCGTATCTTCTGTTCGGTGGGTTCCTCGGTCCTGCCCTCATCCTCGGCGGCGAACCACTGGAGGTCGATCCAGAAAAGAGAAGTTTTTGCGTATTCGTCGGCGAGACCGGTTTTCACAACCCACCTCCGCTTGCGGCAGCAAACATACGCAGTATTGATTCAAAGCTGCCCTCGATGATCTTTGAAAAGGTCTCGATGAGCACCGGTGCTATCAGGAGCATCAGGATAAAAGCCACCCCTATGGCAATGGGGAAGCCAAGCATTAGGAGGTTCATCTGCGGCGCCGCCTTGGCAAATAACCCCATGGTTATCGATACAAGCATGAGGGTGCCAAGAATCGGAAAAGCGATGACCAGCCCCTGTTCGAATATTCTTCCAAGTCCCGAGAACATGGTCCGGAGGATGTAGTCCCTGCCAATGACAAAATCAACGGCCCGCACGGAGACTATCGACCGCTCGACGCCGTAAATAAAAATCTTCTGGAAACCGTCAATGCTAACAAAGGTGAGCATTGCGACAATATAGAAGAACTGACCCATCACAGGAATTTCCATCTGTGCGAGCGGGTCGAACACCTGTGATGCCGCAAAACCCATCTGGAGCGAAAAGAACTGGCCTGCGAGCTGAAAGGCGGAATACACGATCACCAGGCTGAATCCGGTGATGATCCCCACCAGGACCTCCCCGGCGAGGAGCAAGGCGTATTGAAGCCCCGAATCCGGTATGGGATATCCCACTTCGAGCACGCCGGGCAGCACCGCTACCGCTGTAAAAAAGCTCAACCCCACCCGGACGATTCCCGGTACCGAGCCGGAGGAGAAAAGCGGCGCTATCCGGAGGAGTGCGTACACCCGCACGAGTATGAGGAGAAAAACCTGTGCATGCTCGATGAGCTGCCCGAATCCCATTGTTCTTTACATACTCCTAATTCACCATGTCCGGGATGCTTTGAAAAATTCGCAGCGTGAACTGCGTGAGTGTTGAAATCATCCACGGACCAAAAATGAAGAGAGAGATCAGTATTGCAGCGATCTTTGGAATAAAGGTCAAAGTTTGCTCCTGAATCGAAGTGGTCGCCTGAAATACCGATACGATCAGACCAACGCCCATCCCAATCAGAAGCACCGGGGCTCCCATAATGAGAATTTGGAGCACCGCTGATCTGAAGATTGCCGTGACGGTTCCTAATTCCATTTCTTACCTCACTGAAAACTCAGGATAATCTGCTGTGTGATGAGACCCCATCCGTCAACCAACACAAACAGGATCAGCTTGAATGGAAGTGATATCATGATCGGCGGAAGCATGATCATACCCATGGACATGAGGGTGGACGCCACCACCATATCGATACAGATAAACGGGATATAAAGCAGTATCCCTATCTTGAACGCGATGGTCAGTTCGTTGAGCACGTACGCCGGTATGAGCACGTATGTGGGCACTTCCGAGAAGTTTTGCGGCTGCGGTAGACCGCGCATCTTCATAAACAGCGCTATACTGTCGTGGTGACCATTCAACTGTCTGTACATGAACAGGCGGATCGGGCTCACCGCTGAATCGTACATCTGTTCTGTGTCTATCTCTCCTTCCGCAAATGGCTGAAATGCGTTCTCATACACATCGGAAAGCGTCGGCCACATGATGAAGAGAGTAAGAAACAACGCAACACCCAACATCACTTGGGTAGGAGGCACCTGCTGCAGCGAGAGAGCGCGCCGGATAAAGTCAAAAACCACGGCTATACGCAGAAATGAGGTAGTGAGTAACACGATCGAAGGTGCGAGGGTGAGCACCGAAAGAAGCAGGATGAGCTGAATAGACAGCGCCACTTCCCGGTTGCTCTCCGGTTCGCGCACGGTAAGATCTATAAACGGTATTTGAAGGCCCTCTTCCACAGCTCCCCCGTCAGCCACCTCCGGTCTGTCCTGCGCAAAGAGTGCGGCTGATGCGAGAAGGAGCAACAAGGCAATCGAGAGACATTTTTTAACTTTCATTCCCCCCCCAGTTATATGGCGGTACGCTTTACAGCGTTTCCGCAAGCGATCGCGAGCTTCCTACATACGCTGGATTCTCTGCCGCTGTGATTTCAAAAATTCCATCGGGTTGGCGCCCGGCGTCGTTTTTCCAATCGGTTTGCCGAAAGCCTGCCCAAGTATGCTCGAAAAACTTCTCCTTTCGCCGGCTTCTACGTTCGTCGCCTGAAGCTTGAGCCCGTCGAGTGTTTCCTTGTCCGATATTTCGGAAACCAGATTAACCGCATTTTCAGCGGTCCCTACCAGAAAGACCTGGTTACCCACCTCAACAAGATGGAGTGCTCGCGCTCCGGTAAGTGTTTTTGATGAGAGCACACGAATAAGCCGGGTATCTCCGAATTTTGGGTTTCCTGATTTTTTTAAGAAATGAAAGATTGTGTAGATGACACCGACAACCGCCGCAAGGATCAGCACCATCTTGATGAAATCCCATGCCGAAAAGACACTCAAGCTTCCGCTGTCATCGCTTCCTTCGTCAGCGGGAACATCTATGGCGAGTGTGGTTTCATCAGGATTTGAGTCTTGCGAGAATATTGGCGTTGTACCGATAAGAATCAGCGTCGGCACGCACAGAAGCACTATGAGTTTTTTCACGTTCCCCTCCCAAGGACACGAAATAAGCCTGCTATATCAGGCGATGTTCCTCTACATTTCTGATACCCTTTCCATCGGATCAACGATTTCGGTCACGCGTACTCCGAAGTTTTCATCAATGACAACGACCTCACCCTTGGCTATCAGTTTCTGATTTACGAGAATATCCACCGGCTCACCGGCGAGCTTGTCGAGCTCGAGGATCGTTCCTTCTCCCATACCAAGAATGTCACGGATGAGCCTGCGGGTGCGTCCAAGCTCAACGGTCATCTCCATGTAAACATCCATGAGGAGACTGATATTCCCCTGGTCCGCCGATTGCGCACCACCGCCGAGTGAGGGGAATTGCACCGACTGCACGTTGGGATTCTGTTGCCCTCCGGACATATTCCCCTGAGATTGCGCAAGCGCGCCGCCGAGCAGGGAATCATCGAGCGCATCGCCGCCACCGCCACCGAACAGATCGTCCATATCAGAACCTCCGCCGGCTGCCTGCGGCGCGCCGAACTGATTCACCACAGCTATGTCGAAGAGCTCGATGAGCTCGGCAGGTGGTTTACCTTCTATAGTCACCGGATAGGTCACCTTGGCAAACTGCCCGTCAGGTACCTCGACGTCTCCGGCGGCTTTTGTTCTCGTTCCCCCGGGCTCCGTCGATATATTACCGCCGAGTCTTTCGGCCATTGCCGAAGCAACCGCACCGCCAAGGGTGTTCCCGGCTTCGGTGAGGGCGGTAAGGGCAGCGTCGTTGAGCTCCACCTCTTCCTGTCCCATCATCATTCCGGCGATTGTGGTCGCAATTTCAGGCGCAAAGAGATACGAATGGCTCCCCGCGGCACTCCCGCTGAAGTTTTGCATTATTTGCACCACTTCGGCGGGGAGTGATTCCACAAAACCCCCGTTGGTAATCAACTCAACAGTAGGTTCCCCAATCT
>CAZHXC010000136.1:0-2986 GCA_964536145.1 uncultured Spirochaetales bacterium
CTCACGGAGCGGGAGCGACCCGGAGATAACTTAATACGATCATTGCGCCGACCATACGCGCCTGGTACTCCAAAGATGCGGACAAGGCGCCGGAGAGCTGACCGGAAAAAGCAAATTGCTCGCCACCGACCGGCAAGGCAGGTCGCAGCTCTAATCTGTTATTGCCGGCCGAGCTTGTCGGTGGAGGCCTTTATCTCCGTGGTAAGCGCGGCCGTTTCCCGGGTACGCTCCAACGCCGTTTCGACATCCTTCAACATCCTGGCAAAACTTACCTCCACCGCCTCGACATGCGGAGTGAAGCGTTCGACCTCCTTTCGGGAACGTTCGGCAAGCGTTCGCACCGCGTCGGCCACTACGGCGAATCCCTTGCCGGCGCTGCCGGCATGGGCAGCCTCAACGCCGGCGTTGAGGGCGAGCAGATTGGTCTGGAACGCGATGTTATCAATTGTTTTAGCCACAGGCAAAAACTCCTTGATCGTCTGCGAGGATTCGCCTACCCGGGCGCTGAGCGTCTGAAACGAGTCCGATTGGCCCTGGATAGTCTCCAATAGCCTGTCCAGGCGGATACGCATCTGGTTGGCCAGTTCGATCAAAGTGGCGTTGTTCTCTTGGGTGGCGGCCACTATCTCCTGCATCTGCTCCTTTGACTCTCTGGCAGCCGCCGACTCCTGCTCGGCGGCGTGGTGTGCATCTTCAACGGTCGACAGAACGAAATGGTGACAGTTTTCAGGTTTGTTGAGTCCGTTGTGTATGGCTTTCGCCATGGCCTCGCAGGTCTTGTAGCCGCAGGAGTTGCAATTGTAGATATCCTCAGCGCTCAACTTGTTCATGCTGCGGTAGGTCTCGGTAAGCTGTGCCTGAGTCGGTGTAGCGACGGTGTTGTGGTCGGCACGGTTGACGTAGTGCCGGTCGTAAAGCCCGCGCTTCCAGTGTTTCTCCACCAGTTTCTTCAGCGCCTTTTGGGTGCGTCTTTGCGCCATGAAGCCAATTCTACGGTGCTTCTTTTGCATCTGGAGGTTGCGCGCCTCAACCAAAGACTCGACCTCGTCGAGCGGAGCGTGCGTGTTGATGGTGGCGGTGCCGCCATTACAGCCCGCCTCGCAGTTCAGGCAATCGATCAGCTTTGGCGCCTTTCCGGCGCTGATCATCTCCCCCAGATGCTCGAGATAGGGGTAGATGATCTCCTGCCCCTCGATCTTGCGAGTAATCGAGGCGACATCCTTGTTCCAGCGCATTGCGGTGCGCAGCAAACCGCCCGGCGTGGAGAACAACACCGCACGCTCAGCGGGTGGATTGTCGTATTCCACCTCCTCCGGACCGGACAGCGATATACCGTTGTTCCGCAGGTAATCGTCAATCGACGCGAACGTGACGTTGTAGTCACCCACCCCGGTCTCTTCGAATTCGCGCTTCTTGGCCCAACAGGGTGAGATGATCGCGAATTTGGCTCCGTGGTGCTCGGGATAGAACTCGCGCACAAGTTTGACAGTGTGCAACATCGGGCTATCGGCCGGCGCCAGGTGCGCCAACAACTCCGGATGGTAGATCTCGATAAAGCTCACCAATGCCGGACATGGCTGGGCGATTACCGCGGCCGGCTTATTCTTGGCAATGTGCTCGAGATAGCTTTTGATGGTCAACTCTGCGCCAAAACTCACGTCGAAGAAAGCGCGGACACCCAACGACTTCAACCAGCCATTCAGCCGCAGATAGTGGTGCGGAAAGTTGGCCGCAACCGCCGGAGCGACGACGGCTACGATACTTTCCCCGGAACGCGCCGCGGCCATGAAGGAGTCGAAGTCGTCAATCCCGCGGCGAGCACCGTGGGTACAGGCCGACAGGCAGCGCCCGCAGCCGACACACATGTCCGAATTGAGCTCGACATAGTCACCACTGCCGTCATTGCAGTATTTCACCGGACAGGCGGCGATGCAGGCGTGGCAGCCGACGCAACGATCCTTGTCAACTTCGATTATCCTCGGCAGAGGCATAGTTACTCTCCATTTTCTATGTTGCTCGGTGGAAGACGCCCGCGTTCTACCGATAGGCAGCGGTAACGATCCCGCGCGAAGTTGAAATATTGATTGGACCACCGGGAATTTCAATAGACCGATACACAGGTTCTTGCCGCCGGAATCGGTCGAGACGGCGACCGCAGAAAGTTGTGGCACACGCGCCACAGACAGACGTCCCTTTCGCTTGCTGTGCACGCCGCGATCATATAGACGGCCGCCGCCGGTAGTTAGAAGACCTGCGGTCAACCGGTCACAGGGGAGGCAGCTGAACGTTGAATGAATCCGCCGTCTCCAGAATCTGCTGCCAGGTAGTCTCCTCTACGGAGATTCCACTCTCTTCAAGCGCCCGCTTCCGTCTGTACTCGGGCTCTCCGGGCATCAAAATCTCCTCGTATCCCTCCATCAACCTCGAGCCTTTCAGGTATTCGACAAAGCTCCCCACCTCCGCGGTAAACTCATCCAAAGAGACGAATGCACCGATATTGAGCGCGAGAAGGAAGACGGCGTTTCCTGCGTTCACCGGATTGTCACCGGTACATCCGGCGCGGCTCAGGGCGCCCGAAATGATGTCGACCGCAACCGAGAGGCAGAACCCCTTGTGGGCGGCAATTCCGCCAAAGGGAAGAACAGCACCCCGGGGCGGTCCGTAAAACGCCGCGGTGTCGGTGGTCGCCTCACCCTCATGATCTATCGCCCAACCGGCGGGCATCTTCCCGTTCCGGTTCTGCTGCACCCGGATCTTTCCTTCAGCAACCACACTACTCGCCATATCGACAATGATAGGAGCTTCATCCGCCGTGGGAATACCGATGGAGATCGGATTTGTCGACAGCTTGGGATCGATTCCGCCAAAGGGGGCTACCGCGCTCCCGGCCCCGTGATCGTTACACATCACGATCCCGATCATGCCCTCCGCCGCCGCTATCTCCGCGTACTCACCGAGCCGCCCGATGTGAGCGCACCGCCGGAGG
>CAZHXC010000136.1:2996-7691 GCA_964536145.1 uncultured Spirochaetales bacterium
CGCGGCAAGAGAGTTCTTCAACGCCTTTCCAACGGCCAGCTCCATAGCTTCGCGGCAGATCACCTGACCGAAGCCCCATCCGCCATCGAGCACCATCGCACCGGCTGTTTCGCTCTCAACCCGGGCCTTTTGCCCCACTTTGAAGATGCCTTCACCAAGCAGCCGACAGTACTCCGGTATCCTGATGATCCCGTGGGAATCATGACCCGTCAGGTTTGCGGATACCAGTGATTTGGCCACGATGTTCGCTTCCTCTTCGGGCACTCCGGCTCCCTGGAAAATGAGCGAGGCAATTTCCACGAGCTTGTCTGCCTTGATAACCGGCATTTCTATTCCATCTCCTCGAGGCTGCCGCCCCAGTACGCCGGACCCCGGTCTTCTCCCCAGGCATGTTCCCGGGCGGCTTCTTCGTTGAGGTCGGCACCCCATCCCGGACGGTCCGGCAACAGCACCGATCCCTTATCGATCTCAATCTTCTCTGTAATAAGATCATCCTTCCACGGCACATCATCGATATCGATTTCACATATCCGCACGTTCGGTATGACAGCGCACAGGTGGAGCGCGTGAAGCGTGGAAAGATGGCTGTAGTAGTTATGTGGCGCGCAGTTGACCTCGTAGGTTTCCGCCATATCGGCTATCTTCTTGGAAACGCTGAACCCGTTCCACGGCACGTCAATCATGCTCACATCCATCGATCTCGCATCAAAATAACGGCGGTATTCCCGGGAGGTGTACAGGTTCTCACCCGAGCAGATCGGCACGCTCGTTGAATCTTTGATTTCCCGTAGGCCCTCGGGTTCGTACATATCGATCTCCACCCACATCATCCTAAAATCTTCCAGGGCCTTGCAGATCCGTTTTGCCGCCTCAACCCGGAAGTTGAAATTGAGATCGATGGCAATATCGACGTTGGGACCGACGGCGTCTCGAAATGTACCGATCTGTTTGCGTATGTGATCGATGGCAGCGTTGTCGATTGTCCCGGTAGCGCCACCGCGGAACTGCACCGCCGGATCACCCGGGTATACGATGTTGGTCTTGAGCGCGGTAAAGCCCCGTTCCACCACCTCCTTTCCGAGGGCGGCGAGATCCTCCCAGGTTTTCAGGGGCGGGACACCGATGATTTCGTAGTTCGCCGCCCGCGAGGATCCGCAGTGGGACCAGTAGACCCGCTGACGCCGACGTATCGGACCGCCAAAGAGCTCGTATACCGGGACATCGAGCGCTTTGGCCTTGATGTCCCAGAGCGCAAGCTCGATCCCGGCAATCGCGGTTGCCGCAATGCCCCCGGGGTTCTGAATGGCCATCCGATACATGTCCCAGTAGCGGGTCGCCACGGGCCGCGGGTCCTTACCAATGAGAATTCCCTCAAACTCTTTGGCAGTAGAGAGGACGCTCCGGGGCATCCGTCCGTCGGAGCACTCGCCATAGCCGGTGATCCCTTCGTCCGTCCTTACCGCGACGAACGACCACGGTCGCCACCCGGCATCCACAATGAACGTGTCTATTCCGGTGATTTTCATTTTGCAACGATAGCACGCGGAGCGGGTAAGCTCAACGCTGAACATCGGACATCGCTTACTGGTCTCCACGAGTTTCCTGCCGTCATACATTCTCCGCCATTTCCATGGTATGCTGAAAATCGTTCTCTCATTTGCTCGATACAGTGTGGTCAAAGGATAGGTGATAGCCATGGAGGAAGCTGCCGGCGCCCCTCCGAGCCCCGGTGAAGCGCCGGCCGGACCCAATGAAGAGGAAAGATTCCGCAAATTGCCCACGCCGGACGGCCGCTTTTTCCGGCTTCGCGGGTATCCTGTACACGATGACCAGGGCAAGCTCATCGGCGCGGTTGAATACGGATTCGACATCACAGAGAGAAAGCGCGCCGAGGAGGCGAGACGAAAGACCGAAGCGATTCTGCGCGCGGTCTTCGAGCAATCACCTTGCGCAATTCTCCTTATAGATGCACAAACAGGAAAGACCATAGAGTTCAATGAACAGGCGCATCAACAACTCGGCCACACCCGGGAGGAGTTTTCTGCATTGACCGTGGCGGAACAAAGGAGCGGAAGACATCTTTGCGATGAGCTCTGAAGATGCAATAGGCCAAACAGCACCTTACGCTGTTGCTATTTCCTTTTCGGACATCACGGAGATGGAGCAGCAACGGAAAGAACTGCAGGAAAGCAAGGCGATGCTCAAGGCCGCCATGGACTTCAGCCAGGCGGGAATCGGAATTGTGGAAGCTCCGTCGGGAAAACTGCGATACGTCAATGAATCGGCATTGTTGATATGCGGAGGCGGCAAATCCGGATTGTCACCGACATCGATTTCAACGAATATATCGCAAGCTGCAACATGCTGCATTTCGATGGTTCTGTCTATAAGAAAGATGAGGTCCCGTTGGCGAGAGCCGTATTGTACGGAGAGACATGCTCTAAAGAGCTCATCATCAGGAGACCCGATGGAGAGGAAAGAATCGTTCTCGCGAATGCGGCCCCCATACGGGACCATCAAGGGGTAATCATCTACGGGATCGTCATCTTTCTCGATATTACCGAACACAAACGGGCTGAAAACGAGCTTCAGAAGAGTGAAGAACGGCTGAAATTAGCGCTCGACTCGGTAAGAGATGCGGTCTGGGACTGGCGGGGGGATACGGGTGAGACGTATTTCAGCTCCCGCTGGTACACGATGCTCGGGTACGATCCTTACGAGTTGCCGCAGCAATTCGAGACCTGGCGAAGCCTCGTGCATCCGGATGATCTGCCCAGCTCTGAGCGAGTCATTTTCAGGCATCTCGAGCTCGCCAGACCCTTCGAGATAGAGTTCCGGATGAGAACCAAAGAAGGGCAATGGCGATGGATCCTTGCCCGCGGGAAGACCGTCGAGAAGGATGAACAAGGCGTTGCGGTAAGAATGCTCGGAACCCATATAGACATCACCGAACTGGCTATGTTCGATATCCCCGATGAGAGCCCTGCACACGGGAGCCTCAAAGAAGTCCGTGATGCCGGCCTTCGAGCGCGGGATCTGATCACCCGGATCCTTCTCTTTGCCCGGCGGAAGGACCACACCGTCTCCGACATAAATATCGCGTCCATTGCTAAAGAATCCCTGAGGATGCTCCGGGCTACCATTCCAACCACCGTAGAAATACGGCAGGAGATTGCCGAAAGCCTACCAAGTGTATCTGCCGACGCCGCCCAGCTCCAGCAGATCATCGTGAATCTCTGTACCAATGCCGGCCAGGTCATGGAAGCGGCAGGAGGTACGCTAACCTTCATACTCGACCTCGATGAGCTCACTGCTCCGATGGATACCGCGGCAGGTCAAATCCCTCCGGGCTGCTACGTGAGAATCCGGGTACAGGACAGCGGGCCGGGTATCCCGCCGGAGATCGTGGACCGGATCTTCGAACCCTTCTTTACGACAAAGGGTGTGGGTGAAGGTACCGGGCTCGGATTGGCGGTGGTCCATGGCATTGTCCAGGATCGTCAAGGTGGTATCCTCGTTGAGAGCCGGGAGGGTACGGGAACGGCATTTACGGTGTATTTGCCGGCCTCTGAAAAAACGCTGACCGCGGTATCACGGGAAGAAGAAGCCACGGCCGGGAAGGGCAATGAACGAATCCTCTTTGTCGACTATGAACCGATGATCACCAAAATCGGCCGGCGGATACTCGAGCGGCAACACTATATCGTAGAAACCTGTGCGAGCGGCACCGAAGCGTTGGAGGTTTTTGGAGCAGATCCTGATCGCTTTGATCTCGTGGTGACGGACATGACTATGCCCGGCATGAGAGGCGACAAGCTCGCAGCGGAGATGATGAGAATCCGGGCCGATATTCCGATAATTCTGACCACAGAATACAGCAGGCAAATTACAGAGGAGCAGGCCAAAGAGCTCGGCATCCGGGCTTTTGTGATGAAGCCGCTTACCGGGAATGAATTGTTGAAAGCGGTGCGGGATGTTCTCGATGCGGATTAGTTTCTTCTTCCGATGGCAGCTGTGGGGCCCGTATGGTCAGCGACCCCACACTCTCGCCCAACAGCTTCCGCATCCCCCTTCAGAAAACCGACGGGCGGCAACGCTTGGCAGCCGCAGCAAAAGCGATATTACCATTCCCGCAGGCAAGATCAAGAAGCCCCTCCCCGGCACTCACCTCCATCGCTTCGAATCACCGCCACGTATCCCTGGGCCGCACAATCCCAAGCTTTTTCATCCTGTCATCCAGAGTGGTTGGTTTTATCCCGAGGGTTTCCGCGGCACCCCCCTGCCCCCTGACACGCCAGCCGCAGCGTTTCAATACCCGCTCGATGTGCAGCCGCTCGATCTCAGCCAGTGTTTCTGAACCACTCCCGCGCGGCCCGGTTTCGGATTCCATGGGAGCCGGCGAAAACTCGGGCAACTGCAACACCGGTCCGCGGCACATGATTACCGCCCGTTCTATCACATTCTCGAGCTCCCGGACGTTTCCAGGCCAATGGTAGCCTCCCAGTGCCGAAAGTACCGATGCTGGTATCTCCTCGATATGATGTCCGATCCGCAAAGCGCTCTTATTCACAAAATGCCTGACGAGGTGAGGGATGTCATCCTTCCTCTCCCGCAGCGAGGGGCAGGTGACCGGAAACACGTTCAACCTGTAATAGAGGTCTTCGCGAAACCGCCCCTCGGCAACCGCCGTCGGCG
>CAZHXC010000137.1:0-7689 GCA_964536145.1 uncultured Spirochaetales bacterium
GTATGCTCTCCGAAAGCTCGGGGGCAAATCCGAGCTCGTAGAGCCCGTGTCCCGCCTCGTGAATGATTCCGAATATCGCCGTCCGAAAGAACTCCTCGTTGTACCGTGTCGTCAACCGAACGTCGTTCATCCCGATCGATGTGGTAAACGGATGCGCAGAGATATCCAGCCTGCCCCGTTCCGACGCGAATCCGATTGCCTCGAGTACTTCCCTGCCGAATGTTTCCTGCCGGTCGACCGGATACGATTTCAGGAGAAAAGAATCGTCCACCTGCCGGGCCGCCTCGACGGACTCGACGAACGGGATGAGCTCCTCCTCCAGGCTTCCGAACACGCGCTTGAGCTCTTCGGTAGTCATCCACGGCTCGTATTCGTCGAGAAGTGCGTCGTACAGGTGCTCCTCGTAACCGATATGCTGCGCCACTTCCTTCGACAACGATATGATGGTTTCGAGCTCAGGAGCAAAGCGCGAAAAGTCGTCCTGCAATCTCGCCTCCGCCCACACCGCCTGAGCACGACTGGCAAGTCGTGCAAGCCGGACCACCAGATCCTTCGGCAGCTTGCTCATCCGCGAATAACGTCGGTACGTTTCGCGAATGAAGGCTCTGTCCAATTCGCTCTCCGCAACGTTCCCTTCAGGATTCGTCTCGCCGGCCCCGAGCCGTGAAAGCAGCCCGCCGATCCCGGGATCGGTTACCTTTCCGTGAATAATTCCCTGAAGTGCGGCTATCTGCTCCGAACGGCCTTCGATCGCCCTCGAGGGCATATAGGTTTCCTGATCCCAGTTCAGCAGCGCGGTGATACGTTCGAGTCTGTAGATTTCCCGGTCGCGCTCCCGCAGGTTCTCCAATGTCTTATTCATACTCCGTTATCCTTCCTATTCCGACCTGTCGGCCATCGCGTTACGAACCCGGGAGACGAACTCGTCTACTGCAACATCGTTCTCCTGATCCCCGCTCCGCTTTCGCACCGAAACCGTCGAGCTCTCCTGCTCTCGCTCACCGACGATCAGCATATACGGCACTTTGCGGTTTTGCGCGTTGCGTATCTTTGCGTTCATTCGCTGATCGCTCACGTCGAGCTCGACCCTGAGATCTTCCGCGGCCAGCCTCTCGTATATCGACCGCGCGTATCGGTCGAACGCCGGTGCCACCGGGATCACCACCGCCTGAACCGGTGACAGCCACACCGGAAATGCACCGTTGTAATGCTCTATCAGAATTCCGAAAAACCGTTCGATCGATCCGAGGAGCGCCCGGTGAACCATGTACGGCCGTTTTTCCTGACCGTCGGAATCAACGAAAGTCATATCGAAACGCTCGGGCTCGTTGAAGTCGAACTGGATAGTGGAAAGCTGCCACTCTCTCCGAAGTGCATCGGTTATCTTGAGATCGATTTTCGGCCCGTAGAAAGCGCCGCCTCCCTCATCGACTTGATATTCGAGATCCGATTCATCGATAGCCGATCTGAGTGATTCGATGGCCCTGTCCCAATCGTCCTGCTCTCCAACGCTCTTTTCAGGACGGGTTGCGAGGTATGCCCTGATGTCGTCGAATCCGAATGTCCTGAGCATATAGAGCGAGAAACGGAGAACCTCGCGGATCTCGTCGATTATCTGATCCGGAGTACAGATGATGTGAGCGTCGTCCTGGGTGAATCCGCGAACACGCATCAATCCGTGCAACACGCCCGAACGTTCGTACCGGTATACGGTTCCGAGCTCCGCCCAGCGAAGCGGGAGATCACGATACGATCTCAGGCTGTTGTTGTAGATCATGATGTGAAACGGGCAGTTCATCGGCTTCAGGTAGTAATCGTCGTTATCGATTTCCATCGGGGAGTACATTCCCTCCCGGTAGAAACCGAGATGACCCGAAGTCTCCCACAACCAGGATTTACCGATGTGTGGAGTATACAACAGCTCGTATGAGGCCTTTCTGTGCTCGCGTCTCCAGAAGTCCTCTATCTCCTGACGTATACGGCCGCCCATCGGATGCCAGTAGACCAGCCCGGAACCAGATTCCTCGTGAACCGAGAAGAGATCGAGCTCCCTGCCGAGCTTCCGATGATCGCGTTTTTCCCGCTCCTTGAGATCGTTCAGATGCGATCGGAGCTCCTTCGGCGTCTTCCAGGCGGTGCCGTAGATCCTCTGGAGCATAGGATTGGTTTCCTTGCCGCGCCAGTAAGCCCCGGCCAAGGAGAGAAGCTTGAACGCCTTCGGATTGAGCTCCTTCGTGCTCTCTACGTGAGGGCCGCGGCAGAGATCGGTGAAACTGTGTTGACTGTAGAGCGAAACCTCTTCGTCGTCGGGAATATCCCTCAAGAGCTCGAGCTTGTACGGTTGATCCTTGAAAAGCTCCCGGGCTTCCTCCTTCGAAACAACACGCCTTTCGAATGGGTGCTCCTCGTTCATGATTTCGACCATCCGTTGCTCGATCGACTCGAGATCGTCCTCGTTCAGCGACCGGGGAAGATCGAAATCGTAGTAGAAACCGTCTTCGATCGGCGGACCGATCGCCAGCTTTGCGTCGGGAAACTTCTCGAGCACGGCTTCGGCCATGATGTGCGAAGTCGAATGACGGATCTTGTACACAGTATCGTTGGATTTCTGCATAGGTACCTCCAGGGAGGACAAAAAAACCATCGCAATTTCGCCCTCCACGAAAATCTCGCGAGGACGAAAGCACGACGGCTTCCGCGGTTCCACCTCACTTCAGTACCCGGCCGGCTATCCCGGCCCACTGCACTTTGTACGCCCGGTAACGTCGGGATTACGGCACGACTTACTCACCGCAGTGTGCGGTTTTCTGCGTGCAGCTCCGGAGTGGTTTTCAACGCGTCGTTGTCGGACGGCTTCCAGCCCGGCGGGTATCCGCCTCGGCCGTCCTCTCTAAGGACCCGTTTCGCGCCTACTCGTCTCCTTCACAGCCTTTCGATAAGTATCGTCACAAAACACCAAAAGGTCAATACGTACGGCTGCCACAAATCAAGGCCCCTTCAAACATGGGCTATGGCGAAACAGCTGCCGCAAAATCTTCGACGAGCCGCACGAACTCCTCCGGATGCATTGCGTGTATCCAGTGGCCGGCCTCTTCGATCGTCTCGATCCGCGCTTCCGGAAACATACGGCGGATATCCGAAATTCTCTCGTCCGATACGGTGACCGACCTCCCTCCGCGTATAAACAGCGCCGGCCCCGCATATTTCCTTCCCGGCCGCAGTCCCGTCCAGATCTCCTCGTAGTGATAAGCGAGACCTTCGAGGTTGGGTTTCCAGGTAAACCGGCCTTCCGGGTCGCGATCGAGATTCTTGAGAAGAAAGAGCCTTTCCGTGCGATCCTCCACTTCCTTCTCGAGCATCTCCTCCGCTTCACTCCGTCTGGAAATCGAGGCGGGATCTATTCGTCGGAGCGCGTCTACGAAGCGCTCATACTCGGGAGTCGTTCTGCCGGGAATCATGTCTTCGACGACAAGACCGGCTACCCGCTCGGGTCCGGAGAGCGCAAGCTCCATTCCCGCCTTTCCGCCCATCGAATGACCTACAATCAGTGCCGATTCGATTTCGAGCTCGTTCATAAGCTCTTCGACGTCTCCTGCCATCGTTGAGTACCCGACATCGTCGCTGTGCTGAGACCTGCCGTGATTCCGCAAATCGGGCACGACGACTTTGCGGCCTTCCGCCAGCCGCTGCGCAACCGTGTGCCAGTTGTCAGCGGAGCCGAGCAATCCGTGCAACAGCAGAACAGGCGGCCCGTCACCGTACTCTTTGTAGAACAGTTTCAAATTACACCTCCAGAACTGCGGACGGTGCAGGCGCCGGCCGCTTAACGATCAGACTCCAACCGCTCCTGCACCTGCTGAATGATGTAGTCAGGGGTGGAGGCGCCCGCGGTAATCCCGATAGTAGTGTAGGAAAAAATTTCATCCGGCAAATCGGCCGCATCCTCGATGTGCCATGCGGAAAGGCCTGACCTGCACGCTTGCTCGTAGAGCCGCCTGGTGTTTGCGCTGTTTTTTCCACCTATTACTGCAATCGCCTCGACTCTATGCATCAACCTCTCAAGAGCATCGCAGCGGTTTTCCATTGACGGACAGATGGTCTGATATATTTTTACCTCATCGAGCTGATGCGTAATTACGTCACATATTCTTTTATACTCGGCGGGTCTGAAAGTTGTTTGCGCGATAAGAATTGCAGGGCCCGAAAAATCAAGCTTTTCGGCTTCTTCCGCGGACTCCACAACGATTGCCTGTTTCGCCCGGGACACGAGACCCACAACCTCATCATGATTCCGTTCCCCGGCAACGATAACAAGATAGCCGCGCTCCGCCGAGGATTGTATGATGGCGTGCGACCGGGCAACTTTCGGACAGGTAGCATCCACTACGCTCACTCCGCGCCGCTCGAGCCCTTCCGCTGTTCCAGCCGGCGCACCATGCGCTCGTATTACAACGGTTCCGGCAGACACCTCATCCGGCGAGCCCGCTTCCCTCACCCCCTGCGCCTCGAGCATCTCCATGATACTGCTGTTGTGCACCAGCTGGCCAAGGGTATAGACGCCGTCACCGTCTTTGTTCCTGCCGGCCTCGAGCGCGAGATCTATCGCGCGCCTGACTCCGGTGCAAAGACCATACACATCGGCCCGTATTACGGTTCTTTTCATGCCGATCGAACGTTACTGAGAAAGAAGGCAAAAATCAACGTGAAATAGCCGGGCACGGGATAGACCGCCTACTTCTTTTTGCGCTTTCCTTTGAGCTTGCGTTCGGCCACGGGGATTTCCACATCCCGGCGTTGAGCAGACTGTTCGGCCTCTTTTTCCGCGGGTGCCTCCGCTTTGCCCTCAGGGGCCTTCACACCGTAACGCTCCGCTTCCTTTGTGCGCCTTTTCCTGCCGGCCGTCCTGATCCAGCCCATCAGAAGCGGCGAAGCGATAAACAGCGATGAGTATGTACCTACAAGCACGCCGAAAATGACCGCGAGTGCAAAGTCCTGAATGGTGCCGGTGCCAAACGTATAGAGCGCAATAACGGCGAGTAGTGTTGTGACCGAGGTCATCAACGTTCTACTCAATGACTGCGTGATAGACGTATCAACAATCTCCAGGATCGATACATTGCGCATCAATCCCGTGTTTTCACGGACCCTGTCGAATATAACGATGGTATCATTGAGTGAGTAACCGATTATCGTTAGGATGGCCGCAATTGTCGCGGTTGAAAACTCCATACCGGTGACCGAAACAAAGGCAAACATGAATGCGGTGTCATGCACAAGCGCGGCGATGGCCGAAACTGCGTACACGAGTTTGAATCTAAACCAGATATAGGCAAGGATGAGTACAAGCGCAAGCACCGAGAGGTATACGGTCTGTTGCGCAAGGTTCTGAGAAAGCCGCGCCCCGACATAGTCGGTCTGCCGCACGAGCACCCGGCCCTCACCATAGGCCTCTTCGAGAAGCCCTCGCAAGGTGCTCGATACCGCCTGGTCAAAATCCCGCGCGCCTTCCTCCTCGGGAACGCGTACCTGATACTCCTGATTTTCAGGAGCACCAATCATCTGGATCTGCAGTTCGCCGTAAGACTCCAGCGCACTCCTTACTCCCTCTATCGATGCGGTATCCCTGGTTGGAGCCTGATTGATAGCTACAGGTTCCTGACCAAGTGTTAGCGGAAAACTCAATGTTAAAAGCTCGGTGGTTGGAGTTGTCCCGGGGATTTCGCTATCCACCACTATGCCTTCCACCTCTCGCAGAGCCTGTAATAGCTCGCCCACAGTGGGATAGTCGGCAAATCTGAAACGCCGCGTTGCAGCCTCGTCCTCACCGGTCATCTCGAGAGTCAACACGCCACCCCGGACGTTGAGCTCGACATCATCCTCACCGGCATACGATACCCGGAACGCCACAGGCGCTACCTGCAGCCTGACATTTACACCGGCCTCAAAGTCTATCCCTAAGTTGATACCGGGACCGAGCAGCGTATAGAGAATCCCCGCGGTGATAATCAATACAGAAATAACGGGTGCTATATAACGCAGTTTTGAAAAAGAGATTACCTTCGTCATTCGGCCCTCCAGCTCAAGCCCAGCTTCCTGACGTGCAGTCTCTCTGTCATGAAATCGAATACAAGACGCGACACGAAGAGCGCCGTGAACATAGATGAGACGATTCCAACCGCAAGGGTGTAAGCAAAACCCTGTATGGGACCTTTTGCCAGCTGGGAGAGAAAAATTGCCGCGATGAATGTAGTGATATTAGCATCCATAACGGTCCAAAAGGCTTTTCTGAAACCCGACTTTGACGATGCTTCGGGTGACTTGCCAAGCTTTCTTTCCTCTTTAATGCGTTCAAAGATGATAACGTTCGCATCAACCGCCATACCAACGGTGAGGATCAAAGCCGCGATACTCGTAAGCGTGAGGGTAAGCCTGAACGCTGAAAGAATCGCCAATACGAAAAACAGGTTGAGGATGAGCGCCAAGTCCGCGACAAGGCCACCCCGTCTGTAATAGACGATCATAAAGATAATAACGAGAATTCCTCCCACGGCGATGGCGTTCAAACCTCTCCGTATGGAGTCTTCGCCGAGAGAAGCGCCAACCTCCTGTTGGTTGTCAACAAGCAGGTCAATAGGCAAAGCCCCGGTTCTGAGAGTCAAAGCGAGATCATTCGCCTCCTGTCTGTCAAAACCGCTCATTTGAACGCTTTCACGAATCGCCTCCCGGATGGTGGCGCCGGCTTTTACCCGTTCATCGAGCACGATTGCGAGGGTGCTCCCCACATTCGCGGAAGTGAGTTGATAGAATATTTCCCCGCCTTCCCGGTCGAGTGTAAAATTGATAACCGGCCTCCCGGTAATCGGATCACTGCCAACGGTTGCGTTCTGGATATGTTCACCGCCCAGACCGGGCTCCTCTTCAATTACGAGATAGCTCACCAACTGATCCGTCCCGTACTGATCCTTCTTATAGAAGCCCCGCACCACTCTGCCCGCCTCGAGCAGATCAGGATCTTTCGGCTGCAGGTCTATGCCGAGAGCTGCTGGATTTTCTTCGAGATGCCGCACCAACGATGCGGTTGCCTCGTCATCAACGATATGAAAGTTCAGGCTTCCCTTCCCGCGTAAAAACCGATACACGACATCAGGATCGGCGGCGCCTGGTATTTCGATGTATATCTGATCCTCTCCCTGACGCCTGATCTCAGGTTCGGTAAGACCAAACTGGTCTATCCGGCTGTTGAGTATTTCCATCGCCCGGGCTATCGCCTGGTCCTGTTCCTGGCTTGTTGGCGTATGCCCGTACCTGTCCGCAAGGCTTTCCATATCGGCCCGGAGCAATATACTCATGCCGCCGGAGAGATCAAGCCCGAGCTGCAGGATATCGGTGCTTCTCTCCTTCATCTGGAGAGCGTAATCGCGGTGCCGTTGTTCGAGTAGCTCGAATACAGCATTTTCGCTGCCGATGCTCTGGAAGACCTCGACCACCATCCAGGTATCCGGTATATCCCGTCTCTCAAGCTTGTAATTCTCTCTGGCCACATCCGCTAAAAAGGAGTACTCATCCGGCAAGGGCGCAAAATCAGCCGCAAGCCTTTTGAGCTGGGCCATTTCTTCTTCAGCCAGGTTTTGGGCGTAGATTCGTATTTGTTCTCGCGAACTTGCCGCCAGTTCTTTGTCAGCTTCAGTT
>CAZHXC010000138.1:0-7686 GCA_964536145.1 uncultured Spirochaetales bacterium
GAAGGATGACCACTAACGCCGCAGCGGCCATTACCGGCACCGGCACCTGAAGACGACGTTTCCAGATGGGAACCGGATATACCTGTGCGAACCGCTCCAGAAAACTCCAGGTTCTTGTTTTGCTCGAAGCGACATCCGGCGCATCCGCACCGCGGAGAACAGAGCTGACACTCTCAAAACCTTCCAGCACTTTTCTGCAGGAATCGCATGTTGCGATGTGAGCCTCTATTTGCGAGGCGAAACGCTCGTCGAGTTCTTTGTCGAAATACGCCGATAGAAGACTCTTGTCAGGACACATCAACTTCCTCCTCGTTCAAGTACTTCCTAAGCTGCTCCCGAGCTCTGAAGACCCGAACCTTCACGTTCGACTCCGAAATTCCTACAACCTTTGCAATCTCCTGATAACTCAAATCCCCGTATTCTCTGAGGACGATCACCGTTCTCAGCTTGAACGACAGCTTTGCAAGCGCCTCACGCACGATCTTTGCGCTCTCGTTTCTCAATAGCTCGGATTCACCGGAACGCATCTGTGCCGCCGGTTCCTGAGAAAATCGATAATTCGCCCTGTGTTCACGCCCCCGCCGCTTTTCATGATTTAGCGCCAGATTCTTCACCACCCGGATAAGCCAGTATTTGGCCTGATTCACATCCGGCAGCGGTATTACCCTTCTATAATAGCGAATGAACGCTTCCTGGCACAGATCCTCTGAGATATTTTCGTCGCCCGTAATTTGAAACGCGATCCTATACAGCAGAGGGTAAACAACGTCGTAAACAAGTTCAAAATTTCCCGGCTCCGAACGTTTCGTACCCATCTAATAAACAACTAACAGGCGCCATCCGTTACAGTGGTTATCGCTCACGCCGCCACCGCGTACCGGTTGGGGTATCCTCTATTACTATTCCATGCCCGGCAAGCTCGTCACGAAGCGAATCAGCAAGCGCGTATTCACCCTTTTTGCGTGCCTCTTCCCTATCGGCAATAAGCTGCATAAGCGCCGGATCAAGAGTATCCTCTCTTTCCATCGCCGCCTCGAGACCCAGGCCGAATACTTGGTCCATCTGCAGCACGACGGTGAGTTTTTCCCCGTCGGGCACATCATCATCTTTGAGCAGGTTCCACAGGCAGGAAAGCGCTTTTGGCATGTTCAAATCGGTACCGATGTGTTCCTCAAACCTTTCGAGATATTCCCTCGCCGCCGCCCCTACCCCCTGAGCGGGTGTTGCGGCTTCGCTTATGCGCTCGAGGCGATCGACCAAAGCAAGCCTGGAACTGCGGGCACCGTTCATAGAATCTTCAGAATAGTTGAGCTGCGACCGGTAATGGGCGCCAAGGCAGAGGTAGCGGAAATCTTCCGGATCGTAGCCCGAGTTGATGAGCTCCTGAAGGGTGAGGAACTTTCCGGCGGATTTTGCCATCTTTCCCTTGTCCATCAGGAGATACTCGCCGTGGAGCCAGTAGTTAACCCATTTCCTGCCGGTTGCAGCCTCGCTCTGTGCAATCTCATTTGTGTGGTGAACGGGAATGTGATCGACTCCGCCGCAGTGTATATCAAAGTGCTCGCCTAAGTATTTCATGCTCATAGCGCTGCACTCGATATGCCACCCCGGGTATCCCCTTCCCCAGGGGGAGTCCCACATCATCGCCTGATGTTCGAACTTTGACTTTGTAAACCAGAGCGCAAAATCAGCAGGATGTCTCTTTGCCTCATCAACCGCTATTCTTGCCCCCGCCTTCAGCTTCTGTCTATCGAGAAGCGCCATCTCACCGTAGGAGGGAAACTTGCCGGTATCAAAAAACACGTTACCCTCCGAAACGTAGGCGTAGCCTTTCTCTTCGAGAGTCTTCACCAGGTCGATCATCTCCTGAATATGCTCTGTGGCTTTGCAGGCTATATGGGGCCTCAAAATGTGCAGCCGGTCGGCATCGGCAAAAAAACTTTCCGTATACCTCTCGGCAATCTCCCACACGCTCAAACCCGTCTTCCGCGCACCGGCAATCATCTTGTCTTCTCCGTCGTCTTCATCACCGGTAAGATGTCCTACATCGGTAATATTCATCACGTGACGCACGTTATACCCGGCGTACTCGAGGGTCCTTCGTACTACATCCTCAAACACATAGGTCCGCATATTGCCTATATGGGCGTAGTCATAGACGGTGGGGCCGCAGGTGTACATACCTACACTGTTGTCGCGAATGGGAACAAAATCCTGTATTTCTCTGCCAAGGGTGTTGTAAAGCCTGATCTGCACTCGCATCTCCACTGGATATTGTGGCGGGTATTGCGTAGTATACTGCTGTGTTTGACCTCCGTAAAGTCATAGATACAATCGATTTTTCAGGTGACGTCCGTTTCGACGAACCGATGGGCAAGCACACCAGCTTCAAGGTTGGAGGTCCGGCGGATGTCTACCTGAAGCCCCGCTGTGACGATGATGTAGCGGCGGTGATGAGCGTAGCGGAAGAGGTACCCGTTTTTTTGCTTGGTGCCGGTGCGAATATTCTGGTTTCAGACAGAGGGATCCGCGGGATTGTCATGGACATGAGTGACCTCGCATCGTGCGTGATCGATGAGACAACCGTGACCGCCGGCGCCGGTGCGGCGGTAAGCGAGCTATCGATGAGGGCGGCCGAGAACAGTCTGTCGGGCATCGAGTTCATATACGCGATGCCCGGGAGCGTCGGCGGTTCGGTATGGATGAACGCGCGCTGTTACGGACGGTCCATCTCCGACGTCCTCGGTTTTGCCGAAATCATAACGGAAACCGGGGAGCTCCGCCGGGTGTCTCCAACGCCTGATGAGTTCTCTTACAAAAAGTCCCCCTTTCAAGAGAAGCGGTGGGCGATTGTCCGAGCGGGTTTTACATTGGAAAAGGGAGATAAAGAGAAGATTCTTGAAACAATGGATGGCCATCGCCGGGACAGGGAGCGGAAGGGACATTTTATTGCACCTTCGGCGGGATCGGTATTTAAAAACAACCGGGATTTTGGCATGCCTTCCGGAAAGCTCATTGATTCGCTGTCGCTGCGCGGAAAAACCATAGGCGGCGCGATGGTTTCTGAACTGCATGCGAACATCATCGTCAACAGCGGTGGGGCAACCGCCGGAGATATATACAGACTGATGCTTCTGATCGAGAAGAGCGTACGCGACGCCTACGGTTTCAAGCTCGAACGCGAAGTACGTCTCGTCGGTGACTGGGCGGAGGAGTGAGGCGATGAACGGTGAAATGGACAGGCTCGCCGAAAGGCTGCGCGATAGTGCCCAGCTGAGCACCCCTGAATTGAGAGAGATTCTTGCCGATATCAACCCGCAGATGTTGAGCGATATCTGGAGCAACTTCGAAGCTGAGGAAGCCCAACGGATATTTCTTGCCCTCGATATAGAAAAAAAAGCGGAGCTTATCAGCTATCTGCCGGATTACGAGCAGGAAAAGATCATTACCTACCTCTCCGAACGGACCACCAGGCTTCTCGTGGAGGAGATGGAACCTGACGACCTGGTAGACCTGATGCAATCGGTGTCCTACGAGGTGCGTCGGTCGGTATGGGAACACTTGAGCGACAAGGCAAAGCGGGAGACGCTGTTTCTTCTTCGCTTTGACGAGGATGACGCCGCCGGTCTGATGACTCCGAGGTATTCGGCGGTACAACTGGAGCTGACGGTGGCCGAAACGATCCGTTTCCTGAGAAACAAATCATCGGAGGCCGAGACAGTCTACTACGTATACGTCGTAGACAAGCTCAACAGACTGAGAGGGGTGTTGTCATTACGCCAGGTCATCATGGCGGCGGACGAAACACCGGTAAAGAATATCATGAATCCGGAACCGGTCTCCGTTCTGGAAAACACAGACCAGGAAGAAGTGGCGCGGATACTCCAGGCCCATAACCTCATTGCGCTCCCGGTTGTGGATGAGGCGGGGAAACTCCTCGGTATCGTCACCGTAGACGATATCATGGACGTTGTCTCCGACGAACACACCGAGGATGTATACAGGATGGGTGCGATGGACGGGATAGCGGACCCGTACCTGAGCACGCCTATCCACCGGCTGGTGAGAAAACGGATTCCCTGGCTCGTTGTCCTCCTCCTGCTCGGAACCGTCACAACCAACGTACTCCATCACTATGAATCGATTATCGTACAGTCTGCTTTCCTGATCATATTTCTCCCAGTTATCACCCAGACAGGGGGCAATGCAGGCGCCCAGTCTTCGACACTGATGATTCGAGGGCTGGCGACCGGGCAGATCCAGTTTAGAGACTTCAGACGCATCCTCTGGCGCGAACTGCTCGTTGGGTTTGTGCTTGGAATCGGAACAGGCATCGTCATTCTCCTGAGAAGTCATTTCTTGCCTCCCGGCGTGGGAGTGGACCAAGCTATCGCCATTGGTTGTGCGCTTATATTCGTTGTGTTTTTCGCTTCTATCGTGGGTACACTCGCCCCTATACTGATAGCCCGGCTCGGGTTTGACCCCACCGTCATGTCGGCCCCGCTGATGGCCACGTTGATCGATGTGGCGGGCATTACGATATACTTCGAGACTGCGACCTTTATTTTGAACTTGTGAGTAAAAAGCGGCCGGCCGCGGCTCTCAGCGTTTGACACGCCACCCGAAACGATAACCGAACTCAATTGACGGCTTTTCACCAACTGCCGTTGAGCTATGGGTATTTTCGTCCGGCCATCCCGACACCGGAATATCGGTCTCCGCGCCGATGTACCACTGGAAGTCCTTCTTTTCTCCGTGGGTAACTTCTGCAGAAAGGCTGATCAGAAAACACTCATCACGCCGCAGCGCGGTTTCGCCCGAACACTTCAGTGAGCCTGTCTCGAGTTTCACCGGCACAGATACGCTCCATCGGTGCGGCCGGCCACTCCCGCTCGTCACCTCGCCTTCCACGGCTACACTCATCCTTCTGAAATACACACCAAATGAAAGCTCCCCGCCGACGGAGAGCTCCTCGCGTGCGGACCTGTCACTCTCCAGGCGGACTTCCCCCTGCCCTTCGACACCAATCGGCCCGGCGTTGATCCCAAATCCCGTCTTTACTGATTCCTCGGTTGCCCGGTACGGGATGTGGATAAGCGGGAGTGTCTCGACTTCTACCCGGTGCTCGATAAAGCCTGTAACCGGTAGCGATGTATCGGTGGCAAGCCGCCACGAAACCTCGAGCGGAACGGAGGCGACCTTCCCTTCAAGTGTTAGATAGTCACGCATGCCGCCTGAAAGACAGGCCGATGCGGACACATGGGGCGCAGCAACCTCCACAGAGGCGGAACCGGCGATCTGAGGTACGGTGAACCGTGCGGTAGATACAACCGTCCCACCGGAAAACCGTATCGGTCCAAGATCAGCGGTAAGACGCCACAACAGATGCAGTAGCGTCTTGCCGTGCATTATCCGGTTTTCGAGGAGCCACTGTTCCGGTTGCCGGTGAGGGGCCGGCCTGGCGCACGTGGTCAACAACTCGAACGAATAGTCGACACCGCCTAAGAAAGCGCAGACACCAAAAAAGTCGACATCCGGCTCGAAGAAGGAGAAAACGGCGAACCTCCCGCGAGCAGGACTCACGATGATTCCGTATTCATCGGGTAGTTTTTCTCCGCCGGTGGCCTGAGCTCCGTTGTACAGTCTTGCGGAAACACGGTTCCAGGCGCCGTTTGGCCTATTGATGAGCCGGAAGAGCTCTCCGGGCTCGAGGAAGCCGACGGAGAGCAGCGGGTGGCGGAGCAAAAGACTTTCTACCCGCAAACCATCATCATTGCCCAACCTAACCCTGCAGGACAGCTCTCCCCATTTCAACTCTCCAAACGCCCGCATCCCCCCTGTCTCATCAATCTCCGCGTGTATCTCGGTAGTGCCGGGCGGTTCCGGGGCTACGGGATCCGCCCGACATATCAACGCCAATCCCGCAAAAAGCATGAAGGTTATCAGATGTTTCACGGTGTTTCGAATCTACAGAACTCAAATGTGGGCAGCCTGATTCAAAACAACCCCGCCGCTCCCGGCGGCTCTCCCATCGGCACTCCTGCTTCTCTCTTGCAACTTCGCCCCATTTCGATACAGTTATCCGGAGGAGAGTAAAAAAGTTGATTATTCTAACGTTGAACTGCGGGAGCTCATCGGTCAAATACCAGCTATACGACTTTGAAGCGCAAAAGGTGGTGGCAACCGGCGGTGTGGAACGTGTTACCGTTGGCGGTTCCTTTATCAAACACGATGTAGCGGGCCGCGAGGGGATCAGGATCGAGCACGACTGCCCAAACCATCGCGAGGCGATACAACTGATCATCAACACGCTTACCGATCCGGAGACCGGCGCCATAGACGACATAAGCCGTGTTGAGGCGGTGGGCCACAGGGTGGTACACGGCGCAGATCGTTTTTCAAAATCGACAATTATCGACAATGAGGTGATCAAGGTTTTGCGGGAGATACAACGGCTTGCACCGCTCCATCTTCCCGCCAATCTGATGGGGATAGAAGGAGCTATGGCCGTTCTTCCTGATGTCCCACACTGCGCGATTATGGACACCGCATGGCACCAGACCATGCCGGAGATGGCATACATCTATGCGCTGCCTTACGAATGGTATACCGATTACAACATCCGCAGATACGGTTTTCACGGCACATCGTTTCTCTACTGCGCAAAACGCGCATCGGTACTGCTGGGCGCCAATCCGTTCTCCATTAATCTCATCATCTGTCATATCGGCAACGGAGCAAGCATGTGCGCCGTCCGCAACGGGATGTCGGTAGACACGACAATGGGTTTCACGCCGCTTGAAGGTCTTGTGATGGGCACCCGGTGCGGCGACTGCGACCCGGCCATCGGTTTCCACGTTGCGAGAAACACCGGCCTGAATGCTGATGAAGTGGAAGAGATCATGAACCGGAAGAGCGGGCGTCTCGGCATAACCGGAGATACCGTGGATATGCGCGATATTGAAAAAGCTGCTGAATCCGGCAACTCCAGAGCCGAGCTTGCAATTGCGATAGAAGGCTACCGGATCAGAAAATACATAGGCGCGTATAGTGGCGTCTTAGGACGTGTAGACGCGGTGGTATTCACCGCCGGCATCGGCGAAATGTCACCTGCAATCCGTGGGAAAGCGCTCGAAGGCTTGACCGGGAGAAAAATCATCTGTCGGTGACAAAAAACGGCGAAACAAGAATCTCCAAAGATGACTCGCCGGTGAGTGTATTCGTCATTCCCACAGACGAAGAGCTCGTGATGACCGAAGATACCTACGCCCTCACCAACGGGACATATGACGTGCACACCAATTTCACCTACAGCTTTCAAAAGGAAGCGTACACCAATACCGGGAGGGAAGAGGCGCTCCGGGAAGAAATCAAGAACCGGCCGGAGCTCGAGAATATTCTCGCTCTCCGGTAGGCTCATCGCGGCTTACACCGCATCATATCGGCCTATACCACAGGATTCGGATCACCTCTGCAGGGTATCCCCGTGGATTTTTGCGGCGGTTTCTTTCCCCAAGAGTTTTTCGATAACGGTTATTGCAAACTCGGCCGCGGTGCCGGGCCCTCTACTGGTGATGGTGTTACCGTCCACCACCACACGCTCTTCACTAAAAGTTGTGTCCCCAAAAGCTTCTTCAAAGCCGGGGTAGCAAGTAGCCCGCTTGCCGTCGAGAAATCCGTTTGGCG
>CAZHXC010000139.1:0-1676 GCA_964536145.1 uncultured Spirochaetales bacterium
CGCAAGCGGGAAGAATAGATGAATATGTGATGATGTTACACATCTCGATGCCGGCCGCCCGTAGTGCCAGATGATACGAACCGGCATGAACAGTGACATCGCTCTCCCCAAAGCCTCGGGTTATAAAGTACTCTCGGGGAATGCGATGACCGATTGCAGTCGCGTCGACAGCTATAAGCGGCGCGGCGAGTTTCGGCGGATCCTGGGCGAGCCCGGCCACCGACTGACAGACTTGATCCTCCAATCTCTAATACTACACCTCCACGGCTGATTCCCGGCGGAGATGCAATTTTCACCGGGTGAGGTAATGTATATCAATCAGTCGGTCAGGTCAATATTTTTTTTACAATACGGGGCCTGTGACGGGTTTTATGGCGCGAAGCGCACTAACCGAGTATCTCCCGCACCTTGCGTATGATCTCTTCATGTGTGAAAGGCTTTGAAAGGAACTCCACGTTATCCTCGAGAATCCCGCGATGCGCGATGACATCCGCAGTGTAGCCCGATATATAGAGTACTTTGATCTCCGGATATTCCAACGTTACACGTTTGGCAAGATCACGGCCGTTCATTCCGGGCATCACTACGTCCGTTATCATCATGTGAATGGCGCCCCGGTATTGCGCAGCCTTTGAGAGTGCTTCCTCAGGTGTTTCAGCGGTAATGACGGTAAATCCGCTCCGTTCGAGAAACATCGCCACAGTTACGCGAACGCTCTTTTCATCTTCCACCAACAAAATGGTTTCGTTACCGCCGGGTAGTTCGGCTTTTCTCGTGACCGTCTCCAATCCGGTACCGTCACCTTCGTAGCGAGGCAGATAGATACGAAAGGTCGTACCCGCTCCGGGTTCGCTGTACACGTTTATGAATCCGTTGTTCTGCTTGACGATGCCGTATACCGTGGCCAGACCAAGTCCCGTGCCTACACCCGTCTGCTTGGTGGTGTAAAAAGGCTCAAAGATATGTTCGAGAGTATCCCGGTCAATGCCTCGGCCGTTGTCGCTCACCGCCAACAACACGTACTCACCGGGCCGCGCCTCTGAGTTTTCTGCACAGTAGGCAGCATCGATATCGGCGTTGGCGGTTTCAATGGTTACTTTTCCAACACCGGAGATAGCGTCACGAGCGTTGACGCAGAGGTTAGCAAGGATCTGATCAGCCTGGCCCGGGTCGAGCTTGACGGGCCACAAGTTGGAGCGCGGACGCCAGGAAAGGTCGATATCCTCGCCGATCAGGCGCCGCAGCAGTTTCAGCGTCACTTCGATGATTTCGTTCAGATCGAGAACTTCCGGTTCAATTGTCTGCTTTCGCGCGAAGGTCAAGAGCTGCCGGGTCAGATTTGCCGAACGGTCCGCCGCGAGCATAATTTCATCGAGCCATTCACGGATCGGATGATCCGGGGAAGTCTCCTCTCTGCACAGCTCCGCATAGTTCATGATACCCATCAGCAGATTGTTAAAATCATGCGCAATGCCGCCGGCTAACCGGCCGACGGACTCCATCTTCTGGGCCTGGTTGAGCTGCTTCTGGAGCAGGACGCGGCTCGTGATGTCCTGAAGGGTTCCGCGTAGTTTGATGACACTGCCCGCTTTGTCCGTCACCGGTTCGCCCCTGGCAATGACATGCCGGTTCGAGCCTCGGGGGCGTACCACTTCGAGCTCTATCTCGTAGGGCTC
>CAZHXC010000139.1:1686-5358 GCA_964536145.1 uncultured Spirochaetales bacterium
TTGTGCGCAGCTGCGTTCAGCGCTTCGGATTCTTGATCGAGCCCGATTATGTCGTACATTTCATCGGACATGATTAGCTCATCGGTCTGAAGGTCCCATTCCCAGTTGCCGATATTGGCAAGACGTTGTGCTTCTTTCAGGCGCTCCTCGCTTTCCCGGAGCTCCAGCTCACGTTTCCTCCTTTCGGATATGTCGCGGGCTACAGCTTGCAATGATACGGGAGTTCCATCCGCGTCGAACACGACGGCGCCGTTTATCTCGACGGGGACCTCCGAGCCCTGTCTGTGAAGCAAGGTTGTCTCGAAGGTAACGCCGGAATCGTCGGGACCTATTTCGACCTGCTTGTTGATGACGGCCTGCATGTAGCCGAACTGTTTTTCGCTGCAGTGATCCGAAAGCCGTGTGCCGGTAAACTCCTCAGAGGTATAGCCGAACATCGATTCCACTGCCGGGTTGGTGTAGGTAAACACCAGGTTCATATCCATCACCCAGATACAGTCGATGGTGCGTTCGGCGATCTGCCGGTACTGTTCCTCGCTACGGCTCGCAATCGCCTCAGCCGCGCGAAGCTCGGTCACATCCTGCAGCGAACCGAAGAGCCGGGTTGCTCCTTTTTCGGCGTCCTTTTCCGCATATCCGATTGCAACACAGCTTCTGATTTCGCCGTCGCCGCGAATTGCACGCAACTCGAGCGTATATGGTATGCCGTTTTCCAGTGCGCGCTCCACCGCCGAGCGCAGGCATGGCAGGTCATCAGGATGATAGATCTGATCGTGTTCGGCGAATGTGGGCGCGCCGCCGGCAGGATCACGAGCAAAGATCTTGAAGAGCTCGTCGGACCAGGTGACCGTATCCGTACCCGGATCCCATTCCCAACTCCCAACGTGAGCTACTGCTTCCGTTCGGGCGAGCATTGTCTGCTGGCGTTTGAGCTCAGCGGTCCGCCGAGCAACCTCCTTACGAAGGCTCCGGGACCAGAGCAACACTAAGAGGGTAAGAAAAAGCAGCGGCAGGGCTATATAAGCAAGAAGTTTCAGAAACTCACCCCACTCGACGCGTTCTTCGTAGACCCCCATCCATTTCTCTTGAATCCGGTGGTATTCTCCGGATTGCGAAACCGCGGCAAGTCCTTCACTCAGTTGCGCAAGCAGTGGTTGATTGCCGTTGGGAACCGCAAAGCAGTACTCCGGTGATGCAAGAGCATCCCGCCCGACAACGAGGTTATCCCAACCCTTCTGCTCAATCCAATAGAAAGCGGTCATCCGGGCGACCAGAGCGCAGTCGAACTCTCCTGCTGCGAGCCTTTCTAACGCCTCTTCCTGTGAATCCGCCAGAACAAGTTGATCCGTAAGCCCGTGTTCTACAACGAACCCGTGCATGATGTCTCCCTTCTGCACGACAATCCGCTTGCCCTCGAGCGCTTCAACGGTGGAAGGCGGTGTGCCGGAGCCTTCTCTCACTACGCTCACGCAGTTATTCACGATGTGCGCCTGGGAGAAATCAAAGGTTTTGTCGCGTTCAGGTGAGTAGAACATCCCTTGTATCGCGTCGATCTCGCCACGTTCGAGGCCCTGCATTATTTCGGGCCACGGGCCAAGCCGTACGCTGATGTTGAGACCGACTGCATCGGCCACGGCATGAATCAGATCCACATTGTGCCCCGCCGGCCGTCCGTTCTCATCGAGAAACTCGAAGGGTGGGTAGTTGTAATCGCCGCCTATGATGATTGGCCGATCCGCCGGCAGCTGAAGATGCGCAAACCACTTGGCGTGCAACCGTCTATGCGTCCCGTCGGCCACAACCAGCGCCAGACCCTCGTTTAGCAGCGCCAGCATCTCGCTGTCGTCTTCCTGCACCGCAAAACAGAAATCCTGCTGAAAATCCATGACCGGCTTCTCGATGATTCGCAAGTTCTGCAGGCCGGTTTCGGCGATCAATCGCTGCGCAACCAGCCGTTGAATGACCACCGCGTCGCAGCCACCTCCGGACAGCGCGTGGAAAGCGTCAGGAAACGTCGGAAAGGTTACAATATCGATTTCCCGATCGCCGCGCCGGAGAAATTCCTCGGCGTTGTCGCCTTCCATTACGCCTACGCGTCGACCCTGCAAATCGGTCAGATCGACTATATCGTTGGTGTCGTCCCGTACGACAATGGCGCCATGCATGGTGAGATAGGGCACTGTGAAATCGAATAACTCTTCCCGCTCCGGTGTTCGGCCTACCAACGGCAGGGCGTCGATTTCTCCTCTTTCGAGCCGGCCCCGAACATCGGCCCATTCTCCCGTCCGGAAAGTGACCTCTCGGCCCATCTTTGCCAAGGCCGCACGCATAAGCTCGACGGAAAACCCGTCCGCCCGCCCGTTTTCGTTAACTAAGGAAAACGGTGGATAGTCTATTTCGCATGCGGAGCTTACCGGTACAGTGGATGTCTCCTGCGGAAAGGAAGGGAAGGCACAGAGGAGAAGTGCGACTAACAAGGATGGGAATAGCCTGAACATGGGTAGCCTGCCGGTAGATTGAAGTATCCAATGTGCTTGTGTGCCCGGTACGACCTACCGGTCGGAGCTATCTCTCTTCACACAGTTTTTACGATAAGTATTCTTCGTCAGGATGTCAATTTATTTCCAAAGAGATCACCCGGTTTACCTTCCGGACGCGGTGCTCCTCTTTCCCGGTGGTGAAATTGGGATTGCCCTGCGGTTTGCCGATTACCCCGGATCTACATGTACCACTGTCACTTTCTCGGGCATGTGGACGCCGGTATGATGGGGCAGTTTTTGGTTGATTTGGTGAGACGGCGCACCTCTTGCCTCGCGGCCCGAGTAGCTATATTTTGATTTCATATGAGAATATCTCAATCGCGCAGCAAAACGACGGGTGTGGTGCGGCATCTGACGCGGGCTGTCTCTCCGCTCGTCGTCATGCTTTTTGTGATCACCGGCGGCTGCAGTGGAGGGAATGGCGGCAGCGCTGAGCTGAGAGAAGGATTCGGAGCCGTTGAGCTTCCGGATTCGCTTACAGTAAAGACCGCGGATCTCATTATCGACGGCAGCGCGAACCGGGATGCGAGTGTTTACCTGGATCTGAAAACGATAATGCAGTATCCGGCGGAGTCTTTCACATCGATCGACCCGTGGGACGGAGAACGCCACGAATACACCGGCGTTCCGCTTTACGAGATGCTATACTATTTCGGAATCGTTGACGGGGCGGATGCTGTCCGTGTGAAGGCCGAAAACGGCTATGAGGTCGATATCCGCCTCGGCGATATGAAGAAATACGGCTACCTTCTGGCCTATAAGATCGATGGACAACTTACCGGTGAGACGGAAGGGCTGACCAACAGGGGCGATCTCATGGTTGCGATTGATTTCGATGATGAGGAGCTGGATCCTGAGGTACGCAAGCACCAGCTCGTTTGGCAGGTCAGCAGGGTGGTAGTACAGTGAATCGTCGTGGTCTGATGCGCTTCGTACTCTTTGCAGATCTCGCCATACTTGTCGCTCTTCTTGTGTCGACCTTTGTTCCCATAGTACAGATGAACCGCCAGTACCACCTGGAGCAGGACTTGTTGGCAGAGGGCGTGATGGGGCAAAGCGAGCAGTTGAATCGTGTGGCATTTGCCATCACGCGTTTCGCCCTGGTTTCTCCACCTGTGGGTTCCGGGACAAC
>CAZHXC010000139.1:5368-7674 GCA_964536145.1 uncultured Spirochaetales bacterium
CGGCTGTTCCGGCCGAACAGATGGAGCCGGCCCGTTCACTGGCAAGCCATGCACTGGTAGCCCTTGATGCCGACCTGGGAACGGCGGCGGATCTGCTCGAGGACGATCCTCTTTTTTTGCGCCGCCGCCTGCGGGAAACCAGGGAGGCGTTTGCCACCGAAACGGAGCATCTCGTTGAGGCGTACGATCGCCTGGAGTCGGCCGCCACCGACGCGGAACGCCGTGCCGCGATGGGCATGTTCAGACAGGAGGTTGCGGATTTTGCTCCCACCGTTGAGAATCGGAGCCGGGTACTCATGCAACTGGAGGCTTCGATTGAGGCACAGATTCGCGCGAGTAAGTCGAGTGCCGTCAAATCTCTGCGGTGGATTGTATGGTTTCAGATGGCAGGGACAGCCCTGCTCATATTGTTGATCGTCTTGATTTTGCGGTCTCAGCTTTCCCGTGTACGGACTTTGCATGGATTGATCCCCATCTGTTCTCATTGCAAGAAAGTACGCAATGACGACGGCTACTGGAACCAGGTGGAGGAGTATGTCAGCACTCACTCGGAGGCGGATTTCAGTCACGGTCTTTGTCCTGACTGTCTTATGGAGCTCTATCCTGATTTTGCGGCAGAGCTTGACCTTGCCGATTCGGCACACGGCTTGGAAAGGTCTCACAGCAAAACTTCGAGTGATTTGGCAAAAAAATAGATCGATAAGACCCGGACACGAGCTCCGGGTCTTATCGCCTTTCGGTTGCCGGTGACTGCTACATTTCCTCAACCGATTGAAAGTTGAGGTGTATCCATACGGTGTGAGGCGGGAAGTTCCCGCTATCAGGCTCAACGGTGTGCGCCACAAAGTGTAGCTCTCTTCCGTCCGGATGAGCGATAGACGAATTAGCAGGCTCCTTTGGGCTGTAAAAACCGGACTCATCCTCGTTATATATTGCGTACGTTTCGGCGTGCCGTGAACCCTCGGTGTACATCATGTGGCCAACGAGATCTTCATAGATTAGCTCGCCATCCACATAAATATCCGCCGGACCCCAGGATGCAAGATAACTTCTCACCTTTGGCATCACCGGTGCTTCCTGCCCTGTGTCTCCGTGGAGATAGACAAAATCTGCAATTCCGCCTTCCCAGAAGTCAGATCCTGCCTCAAACTCGTCGTAGACAATTCGTATTTCACCTGTGTAGGATACGTCTTTCTCAGGCCTGATGGTGCCGTTGAAGACCGCTTCCATCGTTCCGGTATCTTCTTCAACATTCACATCTACGGTAGCTTGACCATCGACGGGCACTACCGCTTCTCCGTCATAGACAAAATTATCGCCGTATCCACCAATCAAGAGCGGGTCGGTTGCGCGCAGTTGCCACTCTGCTTCGTGGGAACCGCGGAACGTCATGTAGTCGACTTCTTCAGCCGCTCCCTCAGCAACAACGGTGGAAACCGGGACGACAAAAGCCAAAACCGCCAGGATCGAAATAAACGTCTTCAGGTGCTTGTTCATGATTACCCTCCTCAGGTATGTTGATTGCAGCTGTTTGTATCAGCTGCTGTCTATTTGACGATATTGGCTTGATAAATCTTACGTAATAAGTCAGATTTGAATGAATATTCAAGAAGAAGGCGTTGAGAGAGAGCGGGTAAGATGAGGAGTAATATTGATGAAGACAAAGAGACATCTACTGTTCGTCGTTGCGGCGGCGATGTTGGCGAGCTGCGGCGGAGAAGAGGGAGGAGATGGAGCTTCCGCCTCTTCTCCGGCCAAAGAGCCGAGGGTGGTTGAGGAAGGCTATCAGTCCGCCTCCGTCGCCGATATCTTCTTCCAATGGAAAACCGAAGGTACAACACTGCTGGGGATTCTTCAGGCGCCCACGCAAGGATGGGTGGCGGTAGGTTTTGATCCCGAACGTGGAATGGAAAACGCGAATATTATAATCGGATATGTCGAGGATTCGACAGCCTTTGTCAGAGACGACTTTGGCACCTGGTTCTCTTCCCACGATGATGATGAGAAACTCGGGGGTAGCAGTGATGTGGTTGTGCTCGGCGGAAGCGAGGAGGCGGAGAACACCACTTTGCGGTTTTCTATTCCTCTCGATTCAGGTGATTCGAATGACAAGCGGCTCATCCCCGGTAAGGAGTACACGATAATCCTTGCCTACGGCGCGAAAGATGACTTCACAGGCATGCACCGGAAGAAGGGTAAGGTTCAAATTACCCTTTAGACCTGATCCCACAAAACTGCCGTGTCTGCCGGTCGGTCTTTTGCAGGCGGGTTCCAAGGCTCCCGCGGATGAGATTGGTCGTATCGCC
>CAZHXC010000140.1:0-2573 GCA_964536145.1 uncultured Spirochaetales bacterium
CTTCCTTTTGTGTAGCAGAGAAGCTCCTGACGTACGAACATCCAGTTTTTCTGGGTGCCATAGCCGCGCTGATTTCGCATTGTAATAAAGCTCTGTGCTTTGAGTTCGGTAAACTCACGCATCATAAGCATGAAGTCCGGGAGCGGCTGGAAACCGCGATTCTGATCGGCGCCAATCCAGACATAGATATAACCGTCCGCCGCCAGGACCGAAAGAGCGGCGGAAATCCAATTTCTGCACCAATCGATGTAGCCGTTAAGATTGCGCGCGGAAAGAGCCTCCGAAGGGGATCCACCGACGGTGATGTTATAGGGCGGGTCGTTGATCACGAGCGACGGGACATCTTCTGGGCAGAGGTTTTGAACACCGGTGAGGTCCGTAGCATCGATAACCGCCACGCGGTGACCCCGTACAGGATCTGTCCATATCTCTCCCGGCTTCAAGCGGCAGCCTTCCAAAGCACCGCTTCGAAATTCGCCTGGAATATCGAGTCTGGAAATATTACAACTCTTCATGTTATGGGCACCTCTATAAACCGTTACTGTGGCATCCCGCACATACGAAAAACCCCTATCATGTAATAGCTTGCCTTCCTGGTGCTCGTACAAAATGTGGGTTTTTCGATGTGCCCTTATGTCGAAATTGCGGAAACCGTGTTCTTCCCGGCTTGCTTGGCGGCGTACATCGCGTTGTCCGTACGGATAAGGAGCCTGTCTAGTGAATCTTGGGTGCCGGCGAACGCCTGAACGCCAAGGCTTGCGGTAATTGGAATAGATACCCCGTTGTAATCGATCCTGATCCGTTCAACCGCACCGCGTATGCGCTCCGCAAAGGTCTGTGCTTCTTCCTTTGTGCATTCGGGAAGAAGAAAGTAGAACTCATCACCGCCGTAGCGGGCAAACGTATCGATCTTTCTGCAGTGTCTTAGACAGGTTGACGATACCGCGATCAGAACCTCGTCTCCCACTCCGTGGCCGTAGCTGTCGTTTATCCGTTTGAAACCATCGATATCGAGAAGGATGGAACAAAAAGGCTTTCCAAAACGGAGGGAACGAGCGATTTCTTTCTCAGCGCTGTCGAGAAAATATCGTCGATTATAGATTCCTGTAAGCTCATCGGTAATAGCGAGCTTCCGCAGCTCTGTCTCGACTCTTTCGAGGTCGTTCAACGTATGTGCAAAAACCAAGCTTATAAGCGTTCCAACAAGGAGAGGCACAAGCGCTGATGTTATCATTCCGTGGACGGTATACACACCGGTAATAGTCATGAGCAGCAGCGTAACGGCGAAAGACACCACCGTCGCAATTGCGGTCAACACCACCGCCGTTTTGATAAATCCAAGCCTGATAACCAGCTTTCGCAGCTTTGGCTGTTGCATCGATCTGTTTCCTAACTCCATACGTTAGGTCTTGCTGTGTGCGGTGTCAAGAACTGTACCGATGTTATGTGCCGTTACGCATGAACCACGGAGTTTTCCTACTCCTTCAAAAAAGTGCTTCATGAGGAGCAGGGCGTAAAACGCACCCAGTTCTGTGACAAGTAACTTGCCGGTTTTTGACTTCGCGGCGCCGGCGAGGCGCAGCAGTGTTGTAAGTGTTTTTACGAGCAATGCATTCCAGCGGCTCTGATTCTCCATAAGTGTCGAGACGTCGATAACGCCTCCAAACATCTGCATGAGTAAGCGATAGCGAAGATACTCACCCTTGCTGAACCTGTGCCGGAACGCCACGGCGTCTGCGTTTGCTTCCACCGCTTCAATATAGTTCTCCACTGAAAATACGTTCACAACCAGGGTGCCCTCTTCAAGACCAAAGGCTCCGCTCCCGGCGCCTGCGTAGGAGGCGTACTCCACAATATATTCGTCGATCATTCCTCTGTTCTTTGAAAAGCACCACGCGGAGGATGGAGAGTATTCGGGCTCGAGAAGGTCACGTATTGTATGATATGCTTTCTTTTCCCAACCGAGATTTGTCTTGCCGTTGGCGTATGCGCCGGCTTCGCCACCACTCCTCATAAGAGGATAGCAGGTTACCTGATCGATCCCGAGTCTTTTTATCATGCCGATATCTGAAGCTACGTCGGCTACGGTCTGGTCTTCGAGACCAAAGATGAGATCCACGTTGAGCGTGTCGAAGGTTCCCCCTATTTCGGCGAGGCGACTGCAAATGTCATCACCTGTTCCGTATTTACGAATTCTGTTCACCGATTGAAGCAGATTGTCCTGAAAACTCTGCACGCCGACTGACAGCCTGTTCACACCGGCGCTCTTTAACAATTCGATATTGTCCTTTGTAAGATCGGCAGGGTTTGTCTCAACCGATATTTCGCTTACATCCCAGAGCTTCTTCAACTCATCTATAGTCAAAACAAGCTCATCCGGTAATACGGTTGGCGTTCCTCCGCCAAAATAGGCGGTGCGGAACTCATAGCCAAGCTCGTGATAACGGCGCAGTTGTTTCCTGAGAGCAGCAAAATACCTGCGGGCTAATTTCTCGTCAAACCGGATTCTGTAAAACGTGCAGAATGGACAGAGCTCTTTGCAGAAGGGAATGTGGAGGTAGAGCATGGGAATG
>CAZHXC010000140.1:2583-5173 GCA_964536145.1 uncultured Spirochaetales bacterium
GGCCGGTCTCAATGCCGGTGCCGCTCCCGCTCCTGTCGCCCGTGCAATCAGCGCCGAAGGCGCGAGTTAGTTTTCCACGGCGTTTCGCCCCGTCGCGGTCTTGGCTCTCCCTGGCATGGGTAAGCCGCGCCGTGTACCTGCGCATATAGCCGGTAAGAAGCCGTTCGATGATCATCTTCTATGCCACAGATCCCTTTCTTTTTTCACTCTAGTTTAGTATATCCATACTATCACGGAAGGGCAAAATATCGGAATAAAATGAAAATCGCGGTACTTCTCTCCGGCGGTGTTGACAGCTCCGTCGCCCTCAGACTTCTAAAAGCTGAGAAACGTCATGATATCACGGCATTTTATCTCAAGATTTGGCTCGAGGAGGAGGTGCGTTTTCTCGGTGACTGCCCCTGGCAGGAAGATCTGGAATACGCTCGGGCCGTCTGCGATCAGGCGGATGTTCCCCTCAAAGTTGTACCGCTGCAGCGGGAATACTACGCAAAGGTTGTGGAGTACGCCTTGAATGAATTACGGCTTGGAAGGACCCCGAGCGCGGACATCTTCTGCAACCAGCGGATCAAGTTCGGAATTTTTCGTGACACGATCTCTTCTGACTTCGAAAAGATTGCAAGCGGCCACTACGCAGTCCTCAAGCCCAACGGGGAGACGGTGCTACTTCAGCGGTCGCCTGACCCGGTGAAGGATCAGACCTATTTTCTTTCGCATCAGACAGCCGGGCAGCTCAAGCGCTCACTGTTTCCTATCGGCCATCTTTATAAGGAGCAGGTGCGAGAGCTCGCCGCCGGGTTTGATCTGCCAAACCGGGACCGGAAGGATAGCCAGGGAATCTGCTTTCTCGGAAAGATAAAATATCCCGATTTTGTGCGCCACTATCTTGGCGAGAAGCCGGGTGATATCGTCGACACTGATACCGGCTCAGTTCTCGGCGAACACAACGGATTCTGGTTCTACACCATCGGACAACGCCAGGGTCTCGGATTGAGCGGCGGTCCCTGGTACGTGAGCGGCAAGGATGTTGAGAACAACACGGTCTACGTCACACACGGAAACCGGGCGGATGAGCTCTCGAGGCAGGATCTTACCGTGTCAAACCTGCACTGGATAAACGGGCCCCCGGGGAAGGGTGAAAACCTCACAGCAAAAATCAGGCACGGCCCCGGGCTCACACCCTGTGCCGTCAACCCGGTACTTACCGGCGCCGTTTCCGGGCGCGAGAACTCCGGAGACAGACTCCACGTCCATCTGGAAACTCCTGACCGGGGAATAGCACCGGGACAGTTCTGCGTGTTTTATTCCGGAGTCACCTGTTTGGGTGCAGGGGCTATTGATGATCCGTTGAATCGATAACGCTGATTTTTCCTGCGATCTTCCGGCTGATGGTCATAAACTCTTTTGCGATGTCGTGATCAGGGTGGGTGACAACAAAAGGCTTCCCCTGATCAGTCTCCTTTGGCATATCGGGATGGAGATCTATAATACCCAATAAATCGATTCCGAACTCTTTGGCGATGACCGCTCCGCCTCCACGTCCAAAGACATCACCGGCCATGTTTTCGACAACACCAAGAATCGGAACGTTGAGCCGGTTGAAGGCCGTTATGCCTCTCCTCGCGTCGCTCAATACGATCTTCTGCGGACCCGTAACGACGACTCCTCCGGTGAGCGGTACCAGCTGCGCAAGGCTCATTTGAGCATCCCCGGTTCCGGGCGGTAGATCAACTACCAGATAGTCCAAATCTCCCCAGAGCACCTCTGAGAAGAGCTGAGATATTGCGTTGTGAAGCATCGGTCCCCGCCAGACAAGCGCCTCGGATTCGGGAACCAGGAAGCCCATGCTCATGATCTCTACGTCGTGAGCACGGATAGGGACAAGTTTGTCGTTCTTCTGCGCAGGCGGCTCATTGACCCCCATGAGCACCGGCATATTCGGACCGTAAATATCTGCGTCCAGGATTCCGGTACGCGCTCCCTCCTGTGCGAGGCATACGGCCAGATTCGCAGCCACCGTCGTTTTCCCCACACCGCCTTTTCCGCTGCTCACCGCGATGATGTTCTTTATCGGCAGGTCGAGCTTATCGGCGATCCTACCATCGGACCTGACTTCAGAATCAAAGGTGATGTCTATGTTCCCAACCTCAGGAATGTGGGAACGGATAGCGGCGGTACTTTCATTCTTCAGCACATCCTTCATGGGGCATGCAGGAGTGGTCAGCATGATCGTGAAGGAAACATCATTACCGGAAATCTCGATGTTCCGGATGAAGTTCAATGTGATAAGGTCCTTCTTCAATTCGGGCTCTATAACCGTACTGAGGGCCTTTTCTATCTGTTCCGTTGTGATTGACGGTACCATTAGATTCTCCTCTTTAGTGCGCTAAACTGTTCGCCGGCGTGATAGGAAGAGCGTACGAGCGGGCCGGATTCGCAGTGGATAAAGCCGCGGTTATACGCCTGCTCCTTGAGCTCTTCAAACTCATCGGGATGCCAGTAACGAAGTACCGGAGCGTTTTGCCGCGCGGGTTGTAGATACTGTCCGATGTTGAGCATATCGACAAACGCTTCCCGCAGATCGTCCATC
>CAZHXC010000140.1:5183-7664 GCA_964536145.1 uncultured Spirochaetales bacterium
CCTGGTTTCTCCAAGCCCGAGTATCATGCTTGACTTGGTGTAGGCACCCGGGTCGATCTCTTTTGAACGTCTCAGGAAATAGAGCGATCTATCGTAATCCGAACGTGACCGGATCTCCGGGGTAAGCCGGCGGATGGTTTCGATATTATGGCCGATTATTTCGGGTTTGCTTTCAGCGAGGATGGCGATGCTCGTATCTTTACCCATGAGATCGGAGCTTAAGACCTCAACCGAACACTCTTGTACGGTTTTGTGTATTTCGCGTACCGTCTCCGCCAGTATCGTTGAACCGCCGTCTTCAAGATCGTCACGGTTTACCATCGTAATAAAGGCGTGATTCAATCTCATCTTCTGTACCGATTGAGCTATGCGGTACGGTTCGCGACAGTCGACTTCTTCCGGTTTACCGGTACGTACATCGCAAAAGCGGCAATGGCGGGTGCATATATCACCCAGAACCATAAACGCGGCGGTACCGTGGGTGCCCCAGCATTCGTGGATATTGGGGCAGCTCGCCTCCTGACACACCGTGTGAAGATTCGTCGTCTTTACCAGGGTTTTGAGGTCCCTGAACTTCTTATTTGGAGCTATATGTATTTTGAACCACTCAGGCTTACGTTCCCGGGCTGTTGACATATATTGTTTCTCGCTTGGTAATCTGGGGCGTCTGTAAACGTCGGATAAACTCGCGACAGATTAGTACAGCTGTTTCTTCTTCATTTTTGTCCTGAGAACCGTGCCGGCAACTTCACACGCTGTTTCAACGTTGACATCAGGATTCTTTGTCGCGACAACTTCCACAATTCCCTGGGCAATATCTATATTTACGGCCTCAATTGTCGAGATAGCCTTTAGTCCGTTTGCAATCACTTCGCCCTTTCGAGGGTTGAGATCATCAACGAGATAGTAGTATCTCTTTGTTTTTGCCATGTACAAATCATACCGATAATAAACCGATCTGTCAAAGCAGGAATGCTCATCCGGCGCAGATCGGGTCGAGGCGCCTGTGCTACAGTATTTCCTCACCCCAATTTCTGTACACCCCCGCATCGGTTATCCCGAACTCTCGCTGTCCCTCTTCATCTCTCGCTATTTTCTCGAGGGACTTGTAATCAGGGAATGTCCAGATTGCCATCCCGCCGGGGTCCGGGCCAAGGACGCCGATTCGTCTGAGTAGCAGGTTCAGACTTCCATCTTCAAACTGCGCGGCCCGGTTCGAGAACTCATCGTGAAGCGACTCGGGCGGGGAGTCAGTGTTGAAGTACTCGATGTAGTGCAACCCTTCGCCGATCTCAGGACCGGTGATGAGCTCATCATAACAGCCCGCGTCACTCAGGTAGATCGCCTTGTGCGAGGCGACCGCACGGATGTCCTTCTTCGCTTCGTCGGACCGGAAGTATTTTTCCCATTCATCGAGTTTGCCAAAACCTCTGCAGCGCCAAATTGCCATATAGGACGGATGCGGGCCGAGCCGCAGAGTTCTGGCCAACTGTCCCACCAAATCATCATCACTCTCGGGGTCGGTGTCCGCCCACCACGCCTGATCTCCGAGCACGCTGAAGATTTCGTGATGTATCCAGCGATCCCATTGTACGTATTCTATAAAAATCATGGCGCCTCCTTCGCAAAGCAGTACCTAATTTCAATATACGTATACGGATACCGCAAAGAAAGCCCGGGGCAGGCAAACCTACCACATACAACCGCCGCCGGTATTGATGTCCTGGCCCGTCATTCTCGCAGCGTCGTCGGAGGCGAGAAAGAGCGCGACGGCAGCCGCATCCTCCGGTCCTGATCCGATATCGGCGTATCCCTCGTCGGCGCACCAACGTCCGGCCAATACGGCTTTATCGTTTTTGAGCCGGGCCTGAAATTGCCCGTGAAACGCTGCCTCGTCAAAGGGCTCACCCATGTATTCGGCGCGTGCACGGGCCATTTCTACCGAACGGCCTTCGTGAATGCCCGGGCAGATCGCATTGACGGTGATGTTGTAGCGGCCCACATCTGCTGCAAGGGTTCTGGTAAACCCGATGATCCCCATTTTAGATGTGGCATAGGGAGTGCGGTGTGAGAGAGGCTGCTTGCCGGTAGCGGAGCTGAAGTTAATAATGCGCCCGTATTGCTTTTCTATCATCGCCGGAAGGACCGCTTTACAGCAGATAAACGCCGAGTCGAGGTTGACTTCGAGGGTCGTTCTCCACTCGGTCAGGCTCATCTGCCAGACATCCTTTGTGGGCCCGGTGATACCAACTACATTTGCTAGAATATCGATAGTCCCGTATTGAGCAAGGGTAGCCTCAACCATCGTGTTGACGGCCTCCTCATTCGAGACATCGGTCTGAAAACAGATGACCTTCCCGCCTTTTGCCGTTATATCCGCGCCAACGGTCTCCTCGAGCTGCCGCTGCGGTACTACATCACAGATCGACAGCGAAGCGCCTGCGGCGGCAAATCTCCTTGCTATGGCTTCCGCATGCCCGC
>CAZHXC010000141.1:0-2327 GCA_964536145.1 uncultured Spirochaetales bacterium
GTCATGCCAAACCCGGTGCAGCGAAGGATTCCCGTTGTGATGTACACCGCGGCCGGTATCCTGGCGCTGCTCTGTGTTGCCACCGGCATACGACCGGATTTCTGGCAGGCGCTGATATTCGATCTGCTGCACGAAAGCTCATGGAAGGACTCGGTGGGCGTTAGGCAGGTGTACACGCTTTGGGGTGTCGCGGAGAGCCTCATTCCGGTAGCGCTGGGTGTTGGCCTCTACTTTATGCTGCGAACACGGTCGGGGCGGCTGGTGACGACAAAGATAAAGGAAGCAACCGTATCCTTTGACGGCGCCGCGCTGTTGGCTGTTTTTGGTTTTATCGCGCTTGGGGCGTTCGCTCTTCTCGCGGTCTGAGGGCTGTGCGATGTGATCCGGTGTGCCCGACGTAGACGGCGGCGCCGATTACTGTCCCGCGTTTTGTGGCCGGAATATATACCGGAGCGGGGCTGTGGCTTGCAGCATTGGGCTGAAATATTGACCCGCGCGGGGCGGTTCTGTATCCTGTGGCAGCAATAAGGATATTCCAATGAGTGATAACAACACAGGCGGCGGACCGCTGTTTACCGATCCGTCCGCGGACACCGCACGTGCTTTCTTCAAAGATAAATCGAGACGGCTCACGGACAAGCGAATGACCGTCAAAGAGGCGGTTTCAACATTCATCCACGACGGTGGGTATCTGGCTTCCGGGGGATTTGGGGCAAACAGGATCTCAACCGCGGTGATGCATGAGATTCTCAGGCAAAAGAAGCGCAATCTTGGTTTTGCCGGTCACACGACGACCCACGATTTTGAGGCGCTCTGCGCGGGCAACCGGAACGGCGAGAAGCTGCTTGGACGGGTGGATTCCGCCTATATCGTGGGGCTCGAAGCACGCGGGCTTTCGCCGCAGGCGCGGCGGGTCATGCAGGGTGGCGATGTTGAGGTGTGCGAGTGGAGCAACTACGCCATGGCGGTGCGGCTGCAGGCGGCGGCGATGGGTGTGCCGTATTTACCGGCGCGCTCCATGCTTGGTACCGATACCTTCTCGCGCAGTGCTGCAAAGATCGTTGAGTGTCCATTTACACATATCAAGCTCGCGGCTTTGCCCGCCCTCTATCCGGATGTATCGGTTATCCATGTGCACGAGGCCGATCCCTTTGGCAACTGCAGGATCCGGGGGATAACCATTGCGGATGTCTACCTTGCCCGCGCATCGAAGCACCTGATCATAACCGCGGAGCGCATCATAGCCAATGATGAAATACGGAACGAGCCCGATCGGACGATCATCCCCGCTTACTGTGTTGACGCGGTGTGTGAGGTACGCTACGGTTCCTATCCTGGGAATATGCCGGGTGAGTATTTTTCAGACGAGCCGCACCTCAAAGAGTGGCTGGCTGTCGAAAGAGATGATGCGGCGTACGATGCGTTCCTCAACAAGTACATCTACAATGTAGAGAGTTTTGATGAATATGTAGAGCTTTGCGGTGGGGAAAAACGGCTTGAACAGTTGCGCGCTGAGGAACTCCTTGAAAGGGAGGGTGGGGCATGAAAGAGTACAACTCCATGGAGCTGATGATCTGTGTGGCCGCCCGGTTGCTCGAAGACGGTTCCACGGTCGGCGTCGGAACAGGCGCTCCCTGCGCGGCCGCGATGCTGGCACAGAAAACCCATGCTCCGGACCTCTTTATCCTGTTCGAGGCCGGCGGGCTTGCCCCGCAGCTTCCGATGATGCCGATATCGGTGGGAGATTCGCGAACCTTCTATCGTGCCAACATGGCGACGAGCATGAACGATATCATGGACGCCTGCCAGCGGGGGATGGTTGATTACACCTTTCTTGGCGGAGCGCAGATAGACAGCTACGGGAATCTCAACTCAACGGTCGTAGGTGATTACGAAAGGCCGAAGGTGCGGTTTCCGGGGTCCGGCGGCGCCAACGATTTTGCGAGCTTCTGCTGGCGCACCATGGTGATCACCGCCCACAGCGCGCAGCGCTTTGTAGAAGAGCTCGATTTCCTCACCACCCCCGGCTATCTGACGGGACCGGGTGCGCGTGAGGAGGCTGGGCTCCCCCGGTGTTCCGGACCTTACCGGGTCATAACGGACCTTGGTGTCATGGGCTTTAACGCGGAGACAAAACGGATGCAGGTGGAAAGCATACATCCCGGTGTCACCTTTGAGATGATACAGGAGAGCACCGGCTTTGAAATGCTCAAAGCACCGCAGATTGAACAGACGGAAGTCCCGAGCGAATTGGAGTTGCGTATCCTCAGAGAAGAGGTCGACCCTAACGGGTATCTCGTAAACAGGTAATCAAATGAGAGAAGTTG
>CAZHXC010000141.1:2337-3155 GCA_964536145.1 uncultured Spirochaetales bacterium
GCCGGTCCGGTACGAACCGCGATTGGAAAACTCGGCGGTAGTCTGACGACCGTTCCCGCCGTAGAGCTCGGCGCCACTGTCATACGAGCGGCATTGGTGCGTTCCGGGATTCCTCCTGCGGATGTCCAGGAGGTCATTATGGGGAATGTGCTTCAGGCCGGATTGGGGGCGAACACGGCGCGCCAGGCGGCGCTAATCGCGGGGCTTCCGGTTACGACACCGGCGTTTACCGTCAACAAGGTGTGCGCCTCCGGAATGAAGGCCATTGCTCTCGGTGCGCAGGCGATAGCCTCCGGTGATGCCGATATCGTTGTCGCCGGTGGTATGGAAAACATGAGCGCAGCCCCGTACTCGCTGCCGGGAGCCCGGTGGGGAGAGCGGCTCGGCAACGGGGACCTGATCGACATCATCAACCGTGATGCACTCTCTGATCCTTTGGAGAGCTGTCACATGGGAGTGACCGCTGAGTGTCTTGCCGGAGAGTTCTCGATAAGCCGGGAGGAGCAGGATGCGTTTGCCGCAGAATCGCAGCGCAAGGCGGCTGAAGCCATTGAAACAGGAACCTTCAACCAGGAAATCGTGACCGTAGAAATCCCTCAGCGCAAAGGCGAGGCCCTGCAGTTTTGCGTCGATGAGTTTCCGCGGCCGGGAACCACGCCTGATGTCCTCGCGTCGCTTGCGCCTGCATTCAGAGAGAACGGCACCGTGACCGCCGGAAACTCCTCAGGAATCAACGACGGGGCTGCAGCGGTGGTACTGCTGGACGCTGAGACCGCAAGAGCCAGAGGAATCGAGCCGGCGGCAAGAGTGGTGAGTTT
>CAZHXC010000141.1:3165-7655 GCA_964536145.1 uncultured Spirochaetales bacterium
CCGCCACACGGAAGGCGCTGGAAAGAGCGGACCTCATGCTGTCGGATATCGATGTGATAGAGCTGAACGAGGCGTTTGCCGCGCAATCATTGGCGGTGATGAGAGAATTGGGGCTTGATGTTTCAAAGCTCAATCTCAAAGGCGGTGCAATTGCGTTAGGTCACCCCGTGGGCGCTACCGGCGCACGGATACTCGTTACCCTGCTCCATACCATGGAACAGGGGGGCTTCAACACGGGTCTGGCGACGCTCTGTATCGGCGGCGGGCAGGGGATGGCGGCTGTTGTCGAGCGGACGTAAAAAAACCGGCAGCAAGGCTGCCGGTTAGTTTTGTAAGGAGGAAGATTAATGAAAACTTCCTTGACCAATATAATAATAATTCGCCGTACCGTCATGAAAAAAATCAAGTGCGACGCAAAATCTGCCTGAAAAAGGGAAAGTTTTTTTGAATCTCGAGGAGGAATATTCGTGACCGAACGCATTAGGAGATTGAAGGAGAAGCTGTTCCGGATGGATGAACGGACGGTTTTTCTCGAACGGGAGATCCTCATGAAGCAAGGCTATGCAAAGCATCGGGAAAAATCGCCGGCTCTTCTCTATGCCCACGTTTTTGACGAAATTCTCTCAGGTCTTTCAATAGTGACTGATCCCGATGATTTGATAGCAGGCAGAACAAAGGAAACCGTGCCCACGGATGAGGATGAATCGACTATGAGGCAAATCGCCGCCTACTACCAGGACGTGTGTCCTGAGGCGGTGAGAGCGCCGGAGCGGGGCGCGGAGGATTGGGCGTTCTTTGGACGACCAGGTGTGGAATCCGCCAACCCTCCTCCGAATATCATGAGGCCAACCTGGTTCAGCACCGTCGGACATATCACCGTTTCCTGGGAGACGTTGCTCGCAAAGGGCATGACCGGAATCAAAGAAACCGCTATGAAAACCGCGGTAGCGATAAAGGATGGGACTGACACAACAGACGAGGCGGCCGGGTCAAACGACGCCAAAAACCGGAAAAAACTCGAGTTTCTCCAAGCGGTGATTATCTGCTGCGATGCGGTCATCAAGCTTGCCGAAAGATATGCCGATGAGTTCGCTGCTTTGGTGGCCAATGAAGATGACGCCGAAAGGAAGGCGGAGTTGCAAACTCTCGAGGCAATATTGCGGAAGGTGCCTGCCAATCCCGCATCAACCTTCCGTGAAGCGCTACAGGCTGTCTGGGTGCTCGATCTCATCATGCATAAGGTGTGCGGGAGCAGGGATTATACACCGGGGAGAATGGATCAATACCTTGTCGATTATTATCGAAACGATATTGAGAGCGGCAGGTTGACACGGGAAGAAGCGATAGAACTTCTGCAAAACTTCTTTATACATACCGTGGAGATTAGCGGACTTTCCGATCATACCCACGGAAGCGGCGCCTTCAACTACACCACCACCGGTCCGGTAAAACAATCGCTCTCGAAGGACAGCGTCCAATATCTGGTACTCGCCGGCCAAACTCCTGACGGCAAGGATGCGAGCAATGAACTCTCAGCGGTCATGCTTGATGCCATAGACGAGATCAGGACAAAGAGCCCTGCGGTTATCATTCGCTATCACAACGCTATCGACAGGAATTTCTGGCTGCAAGTCTGCGATATGATGGCGAGGAGTTTTAACAACATCGGTATATACAATGACTCGTCCGTGATAGAGGGGTTTGTGAAAGGCGGCGTGAAACCCGGCGACGCAATCGGGTATTCACACTTTGGTTGCTGCAACCCCGCAATACCGGGAAAGGATGCGCAGCTGAGGGAGGATCAGCGGAACCTGGCTAAAATCCTCGAGCTTACGCTAAACAACGGGTATGATCCGGTGGCCGATTTCCAGAGAGGCCCGCACACCGGCACGGTGGACACATTCCAAAGCTTTGATGATCTGATGAAGGCGTTCAAGGTCCAGATGGATGAAGATATCCGGAGGGCGGTCGAGCGACAGGAGGCGAAATACGAGGCCTACTTTAGAGAAAAACCCTTCGCCTTTGAGTCGTGTCTGTTGACCGGTTGTGTAGAGGACGCGATGGATTGCAATGATCCCGATAGAAACCCGCAGAACGGAGGGACCGGTTATCTGCACACGAACATACACGGCGGTGCTCTCGCCACTACCGCGGATTCGCTCGCTGCTGTAAAAAAGCTCGTGTTTGACGATAAGGAGCTCACCCTGCCGGAGCTGAAAAAAGCGCTGGACAGCAACTTTGAGGGAAACGAGATGCTCAGGCTCAAGCTTGCGAACAAGTGTCCAAAGTTCGGTAACGATGAGGACTATGTCGATTCCATTGCGGCGGACATCGGGGAAGCTTTCTGCAGCAGTGTCCTTTACCATGGCAACTCCAACAGCCACTATGCAGGTCTCTGCTGGCCGACGTTGTACACCTACCACCGCTACCGCTCCTGCGGTCTTGAAACCGGGGCCACTCCTGACGGCAGGAAGGCCTTTGAGCCGGTAAGCGAGAACCAGAGCCCGGCCAACGGCTGCGACACCCGGGGAGTCTCCGCGCTCATCAACTCATTGTCAAAATTGAAAGGAGCCTTCAGCATGAGTCCCGGCGGCGGTCTCACTATCAACCTCCATCCAACCGCGGTGATGGTGGACAGCGGGGCGGAGGTGATTGCGCATCTCTACGAAACCTACTTTGACCAGGGCGGGCAGTACGTCCAGATGAATGTAATTGACAAAGAAACGTTGCTGGAGGCAAAGAAACATCCGGAGAAACACCGGGACCTTTTGGTCCGGGTTACCGGTTATAGCGCCTATTTTGTCTCCTTGAGTCCTGAGAGTCAGGACAATATTATAGCCCGATATGCCCACTCAGCCTGAACCTGCAGCACAACCGGGCGGCCGTAAAGGGGTGGTATTCGACATCCAGCGTTTCTCGGTTCACGACGGCCCGGGAATACGAACCACCGTGTTTCTGAAAGGATGCCCGCTCGAGTGTCTCTGGTGCCATAACCCGGAATCACAGCGCATTGCCCCTGAAATATCATTCGAGCGTGAGCTCTGTCTGGTGTGCGGAAACTGCGTTGAGGTGTGCCCGCAAGGAGCGCAGTGTATTGTTGGGGGCAGGAGATCGATCACCAGGGAGGTGTGCGTCGCCTGCGGAAAATGTGTAGAACATTGCTATACCAACGCACTGGTATTAAAAGGCAGATCGATGACCGTGGAAGAGGTGCTCGAAGAGGCAATAAAAGACAGACTCCTCTACGAAAAGTCGGGTGGCGGGATTACACTTTCCGGCGGCGAACCCGCCATGCAGCCGGCATTTGCCCGTGAAGTGCTGAGAGAGGCCGGGCGGAAGGGTCTGCACACGGCAATCGAAACCTGCGGGTTGGCGCCGTCGGTGGTGTTTGAGGATATGCTCCAGGTCACCGAACTGGTGATCTTTGATTTGAAGCACGCAGATACTGAGGCACACAAGAGGCTCACCGGAGCTGGAAACGAACAGATTCTGTCGAATCTCGAACGGACGGTGGCGCGCGGTATTGATATTGTTGTGAGGATCCCGCTCATTCCCGGATGCAACGATAGTGATGAAAACATCGCGGCCACCGCGGGGTTCCTCCGGGGTCTGAGGATCGATTCCGTTGAGATCATTCCCTATCACGACTTTGCGCCCGCAAAGTACGGCTTGCTCGATCTTGACTACGAGCTCAGTGAAGCAAAGGCTTTTACAGAGGAAGAGCTCGAAGCAAAACAGCGAACGTTTGCGGCACACGGGCTCGAGGTGCGAATTGGTGTGTGACGCCTAATTTGACAAGCGGGGAGGTCGGATATACCATTGCCGGAAACCGATCTGCAAATGCTTGCCCAAACAAAGGAGTGTCATCATGAGTGAAAAGAAACTGGAAAATAAGGTCGCCTGGGTAACCGGTTCATCCCGCGGTATCGGGAGGGTAATAGCGGAGCATCTGGCGAGCCTTGGCGCGAAGGTGGCGGTACACGGTACGAGTCCTACATCGACCCGGGCGTTCAATGAGGCCGATTCGCTGGAGGCGGTTGCTCAGTCGATTGCCGCGGAACACGGAGGCGAGGTGCTTTCCGTTTGGGGAGACCTGACAAAAGAAGAGACCGTCAAGGATGTTGCGGACAAGATCCGGCATCAGTTTGGTCGGATAGATATACTCGTCAACTGCGCCGGTGGCGATATCGGTACAAAAGGCACTACCGGCGATAACGCGGGAAAACCCGATGCAAACGATGCGGTCTTCATCTCCTATGAAGACATCCGGGCTGTGTTGGACAGAAACCTGATGACCTGCATCCTCTGCTGCCGGGAGGTTGCGCCGGAGATGATAGAACGCAAATCGGGGAGCATCGTCAATATCGGAAGCATCAGCGGCTTGGGCGGACATACCGGAGAGGCGATATACGCTACTTCCAAAGCCGCGGTAGCAGAGTACACGCGCTGCCTGGCGTCGCGGCTCCGGGCTGAGAACGTTCGCGCCAACC
>CAZHXC010000142.1:0-7635 GCA_964536145.1 uncultured Spirochaetales bacterium
GTGTCGGCCTGCGCCGCGCGCCACGCGTCACGTTGACAGCCGACATGGCTGTCTTTATGATAAGTCCTATCAAAAGGGGAAGCCTATGAACAAGAAATACGATATTGATTACATCGAAAAAATGGCGAAACTCATCCGGAGAGATCTCGTGCTCATGCTCAAGACCGACAAGGGGCATTTGGGCGGGTCTTCATCGATAACGGATATTGTGGCGTCACTTTATTTCGGCATCATGAACTTTGATCCGAAGAATCCCAAACGACCGGACCGCGACAGGTTTGTCCTGAGTAAGGGGCATTCGGTGCTCGCCCAGTACGGTGCGCTTATCGAGCTTGGGGTCATCTCCCGGGAGTTCATCGACAAATTGAAGGATCTCCGGAGCCCGCTGCAGGGACACCCGGATATGAAGATGGTACCGGGAATTGAAGCAAATACCGGTTCTCTCGGCCAGGGGCTCTCACTCGCCAACGGTATGGCCTTAGCCGGGCGTCTTGATAAGGAAGATTTCTACGTCTATGTCATTATTGGTGACGGAGAGCTCAGTGAAGGTCAGGTGTGGGAAGCTGCCATGGCGTCCGCGTGGTATAAACTCGACAAAGTAATCGCCTTTATCGACAACAACGGTCTGCAGGCGATGGGTAAAATAGAGGAACGGTTCAACACCGGGCCCTACCCGGAAAAGTTTGCGGCTTTTGGTTGGGATACCTACGAAATTGACGGTCATTCGGTACCTGAAATTTTGGATGCGGTCGAAAAGGCAAAACAGACCGATAAACCGAGCGCAATTATCGCCCACACGGTAAAAGGAAAGGGTTTCTCCTTCGCTGAAAACGTGGCGGGCTTTCATCACAACGCAATGGATAAAGCGCAGTACGAGCAGGCGCTTAAGGAGTATTCATGAAAATAGGAGCAGCACCAAGGATTGCATACGGAGAAAAGCTACTCGAACTCGCGCACAGCAATAAGGATATCGTTGCCCTTGACGCGGATTTGAAAAACTCGACCATGTCCTGTCTGATCGAAGAAGCCTACCCTGAGCGCTTCTTCGAAATGAGCATTGCCGAGCAGAATATGGTAGCAACCGCAGCGGGAATGGCCCTCAAAGGGAAAATCCCATTCGTCAACACTTTTGCGGTGTTCCTCACCGGACGCGCCTTTGATCAGGTGCGGCAGGAAGTTGCCTATCCGGCGTTGAATGTAAAGTTGTGCGGCTCGAGTGCCGGTCTTTCGGATTTTGGAGACGGTGCGACCCATCAATCGGTTGAGGATATGGCGCTGATGCGTGCGCTGCCCAACATGCTTGTCCTCTCTCCGGCTGACGAAATTGAAACCCGGGCTATGGTGGAGTTCATGGTGCAGCACAACGGACCGGTGTATCTCAGGTTGGATAGGAGCGAAACACCGATCGTTCTTGACGAATCCTACAAGTTCGAGCTTGGCAAGCCCAATGTGGTTGCCGACGGGACCGACGTCACCATTTTTGCAACCGGCAGGATGGTCTCGGTTGCGCTCAAGGCAGCGGAGATTCTCAAGGGTTCGGATAACATATCCGCTGAAATCGTCAACGTGGGCACTGTGAAGCCCATGGATTCCCAGGCAATTCAGAAGTACGCCGAAAAGACCGGGGCGGTGGTAACCGTAGAGGAGCACAACGTCTACGGCGGAATGGGCTCCGCAATCGCCGAGTCACTCATGGCGAGAAAGATCCCCATCGTTCCCGTTGGTGTTGCAGACAGGTTTGGGCAATCTGCCAAGACCGTGGAAGAGCTCTTTGTGGAATATGGTCTGACGGAGGAATCGGTAGCTCAGGCTGCGCGTAAAGTTCTCACATACAAATAACGTTTCGGGAGGCAACTATGCAAAACTCGTATCCTTCCCTGAAAGGAAAAGCCGGTATTCTAACCGGTGGAACGAGCGGTTTTGGATTGGCACTGGTGCGTGCGTTGGTCGCGCAGGGCGCGAATGTATCCGTATTCTCCGTTGACCAATTGACCGCGGAAAACGAAAAGCTCGTCCGTGAAAGCGGTGACGGTGAGGCGCATTACACCGTACAGGACATAACCGCTGATGGTGCGGCTGAAGCCATGGTAGCGAAGACGAAAGAACAATTCGGGAAGATCGATTTCGTTGTAGCAAACGCCGGGGTCGCCAACCGCTTTCAGGAACCGTTTCTCGGTTACGACTCGGCGACCATTGCCGAGAAGATGCGGCATCAGTTTAACCTCTTCCCGATTGCCTTCGCGACGCTTGCAACGGCGGCTGCGAAGGAGATGGCGCCGCGGTACAAGGACATTGAGCCTGATGAAACCGGTCACCGGCCTGATTCCGGCGCCATGGTCGTGACCCTCTCTGAATCGGTATTCTGCCCGTTGAGGGACGATCTTGTAGCGTACGCGGCGGCAAAAACAGCGGCTCGATCGGTGATGGAGAGCCTGACGGCCATCTTTGGTCCCTACAACATCCGGGTGAACGGGATCGCTCCCGGTTTCGCAAACACCGAGGCGCCTCGAAGATTCTATAGCCAGTATCCGCAAATTCGGGATGATATCGATAGAAAGATTCATCTCAAACCGTCTTTTATGGATCCTACCGCGGTGGTTGCAGCCGTGCTCTACCTACTCACCGACAATTACGTCACCGGTGATGTGGTTGCCCTCGACGGCGGGTTCAGAATCGAACAGAAGAATTACTTTCAGGATTACAGCTAATGGAAACAGTACATCAATTAACAACCGGGGAAATCGTGGGTGAATCCGATCTCGGGAAAAAGACCAGGATGATGCAGTACCAGGCCCAGTACCTGCGGCTCAAGACGCTCGAAATCCTCTATGACAAGGGAACCGGGCACTGGGGAGGCGCTTCGTCCGCTACGGAAATACTGACGGCACTCTACTACCACGTGATGAATATCGATCCGGAAAGGCCCGCATGGGCTGACCGTGACCGATTTGTGCTCAGCAAGGGGCATGCCTCCACCATCCTCTATACGGTGCTTGCGCACCGGGGTTATTTTCCGGTGGAAGAGCTTTCGACCTTTCGTGAGCTCGACAGCAGGCTTCAGGGACATCCCTGCATGGTGGAGACACCCGGTGTGGATATGTCTACCGGCGCTCTCGGACACGGGCTTTCGGTCGGTTTGGGTATGGCGCTTGCGGCGCGGGTGCAGAAGAAGTCTTACTGGAGCTATGTGATGATGGGGGAAGGCTGTCTGGATGAAGGACAGACCTGGGAGGCCATGATGGCCTCCGCCAAGTTCAAGCCGGAAAGACTGGTTGCATTGGTGGACTACAACGGAATCCAGCTCGATGGGTCGAATGCGGAAGTTATGCCTTTGGATCCCTTGGCGGAGAAGCTACGGGCGTTCGGTTGGAATATCGCTCCGGAGACCTATGATGGTCATGACATGAGCGCAATTCTCGAGTCCTTTGACTGGATAAAGAAGCAATCCATCTGGCCGGTTGCGGTTGTTTACCGTACCCACAAGGGAAAAGGCGTGTCGTTTATGCAGGACACTCACAAGTGGCACGGAGCGCCGGTTGGTGATGAAGAGTATGAGAAAGCCCGCCCTGAGCTTCTCAAGACATTGAACGAATTGGAGGCCGCGCTATGACGACCCAACAGACAGCCATGCGTGACGCATTTGGGCGAGCCCTGGTTGAGCTTGCCGATACAATACCTGAATTAGTGGTAATGGACGCCGATGTCTCTTCGAGCACCAGGACCGGCCTCTTTGCCGACCAGTACCCCGATCGATTCTTCAACGTGGGTGTTGCCGAGACCAATATGGTCGGCATCGCCGGCGGGTTGGCAGCAGCCGGGCTTCGTCCGGTTGTGAGTACTTTCGCCCTCTTTCTGGCCTTGAAATGTGCCGATCAGATCCGCAACGACCTGTGCTACAACAATCTCCCGGTAATTCTCGCGGGCGGTTACGGCGGGCTGTCGGATTCCTTTGACGGTGCGAGCCACCAGGCAATCACCGATATTGCGGTGATGCGGGCGATGCCAAACATGACGGTGGTTGTTCCTTCAGACGCTTTGGATGTCAAGCCGGCCATAGAGCAGGCGCTGCAACTAAAGGGGCCGACGTTCCTCAGGCTGAGCCGTAACCCGGGACCCGTGTCGATTGACATGGACGAAGGTTTCCAGATCGGCAAGATCAGAAAAGTACGTGAAGGCTCCGACATTACCATCGCAGGCTGCGGTATTCCCTTTGGTTATGCCGTCGCCGCGGCGGAGCAGCTTTCACAGCAGGGCGTAACGGTGGATCTCCTTGAGGTTTCCACCATCAAGCCGCTCGACGTCGATACTCTTGCTGAGTCGGCGGGCAAGACCGGACGGGTGTTGACCGTGGAAGAGCACAATATCTACGGCGGGCTCGGAGGTGCGGTTGCTGAAGCTTTAGCGAAACGAAGTCCCGCGAAGATGGACTTCGTTGGTGTTGAAGACTGTTTCACCGAATCGGGACCGTATGACGACCTGATGAAGAAATACGGTATTTCCACCGAAGCGATCGTGGAGAAAGCGAAAAAGCTCATCGGTTGATATACACGGCCCCGCCCGGGACAGACCGGACGGGCTTCATATACCCAACCTCGGCCGGCTGATATGCAAATTAGCCGGCCGATTTCGTTATTTGGCGTTACACAATCGGCCCGAGAGAGTAGAGCCCGGGGAAGTTGCCGTATCCCAGGGTTTCCGCCTTTGTGCGTTTTCCCGATGCTACCGCCAACACTTCTTCATAGAGCCGCTCACCGGTTTCTCTCAACGAGGCGCTCTTCACTCCCGTCATTCCAACAAGTACATCGATGTGGTCCGGCAGCCGTTCATAGGTGTTTGGGTTACCGGTCACCTTGATGACCGGCATAAACGGAAACCCCTGCGGCACCCCCAGGCCTGTGGAAAAAAGACAGATCTGTGTACCGGCGGCCGCCAACGCCGAGAGAAATTCCGGCTCGCGGCCCGGAGAGTCGACAATGTAGAGGCCCTTTCCCTTCACCTGATCACCATAGTTGTAGACATCCTGTATCGGCTTGGTCCCGCTCTTGACGATAGCGCCAAGGGATTTCTCCTCGATTGAAGTGAGACCTCCGGCGATATTGCCTGCGGTGGGGTTCCCGCCCCGCATATCACCGCTCAAGCGTGCTCTTTTCTCCATGTCGTCCACAATTTTGAGTATCTTGTCGGCAACCTCTTTGTTGACCGCCCGCCGGGTCAGGATGTGTTCGGCGCCGAGAAACTCGGTTGTCTCACCAAAAATACAGGTCCCGCCCTTGTCCACCACGATGTCACAAGCGGCGCCCACCGCGGGGTTGGAAGCGAGTCCCGATGTGGTGTCCGAACCGCCGCACTTCACGCCTACAACGATGTGTGAATCGTCGAACTCCCCAGGCCTTATTTCGGAAGCTTTTCTCACAAGCTCCTGCGCGTGAAGCAGACCTTCGTTGAGGGCCGCCGTTGCGCCGGCTTTCTGGATGAGGACTCTTTCCACCGGTCTCCCGGAAGCGGCGATCTCCTCCTCGAGACGCTCGATATCGGTGCCTTCACAACCGAGGCTGACGAGCAGGACTCCGGCTACGTTCGGGTTTCTGCCTATCGCGGAGAGCGATTTTGTAACGAGCTCGATATCCGGCATCAGCTGACAGCAGCCGCCCTGGTGAAGAAAGGGAGCGGTGCCCCGTATTTGTTGAGCAATCCAAAACGCCACGTCGTTAGCGCAGGCAACCGTGGAAATAACCGCCACGTAATTCCGCACTCCTACAGAACCGTCGGTGCGTGCATATCCGGTGAAACTCATGCCGCTCCTCCTTCTGTGCCTGTGCTGCCCCTCATACTCACTACGTTGTGTACGTGCACGTAGTCCCCCGGGTGTATCGCCTCACCGGCGTTGCCGATTGACTCGCCGTATTTGATGACCGGTGAGCCGGTTTCTATTTCCGTCAAACTGTACTTGTGTCCGAAGGGTATCCGTGAGGTGAGCCTCACCGTAACCGTCTTTTCGCCTACATCTACGCTTACTTCGCTTCCGGACTCCATATCCGTCAACACGGTGGCAACATTATCCTTCTCGTTGAGTACCACCGCTTTTTCCTGTGTTTCCATACGTCCTGTCCTTTTTGTTGCTCTCTGTGTCAGTTTGATCATAGGTACTCGTATCCGGGGCGTCAACACGGGTACCCGCACTGCTGAGACCACATAAGCCGCCGGCCAGGTCTGCACGATCGGCGCTACACGATCGGGCCTACACAATCGGGCCAAGGGTGTAGAGTCCCGGATAGCCACCATAACCGAGGATTTCCGCCTTCGTCTGTTTGCCCGAAGCAACCGCGAGCACTTCCTGATACAACCGCCTACCGGTAGCCTCGAGTGCGGAGCTTTTGCCCGCCGTCATCTCGACCAGCACATCGATGTGGTCCGGAAGACGTTTGTACGTATTCGGATTTCCGGAAACCTTGATGACCGGAATAAAGGGAAATCCCTGCGGTACGCCCAGGCCCGTCGAAAAAAGGCAGATCTGCGCACCCGCTGCGGCAAGGGCGGAGAGAAACTCGGGCTCGCGCCCGGGAGAATCGACGATATAGAGGCCTTTGCCGCGGACCTGATCACCGTAGCTATAGACATCCTGAATCGGCCTCGTCCCGCTCTTTACGATAGCGCCGAGGGATTTCTCCTCGATCGAGCTCAAGCCTCCGGCGATATTCCCGGCGCTCGGGTTGCCGCCGCGCATGTCACCGCCGCTCAAGCGTGCCCTTCTTTCCATCTCGTCCACAATTTTGAGTATCTTGTCGGCTACCTTTGTGCCGGCGGCGCGGCGGGTCAGAATGTGCTCGGCGCCAAGAAACTCGGTGGTTTCACCAAAAATACAGGTTCCACCATGGTCCACTACTCTGTCACAAGCGGCACCCACCGCCGGATTTGAAGCCACGCCTGAGGTGGTATCGGAGCCGCCGCATTTTACACCGACAACGAGATATGAATCATCGAACTCCCGGGGCTTTATTTCCGAGGCCCCTCTCACGAGTTCCTGTGCACAAAGGAGGCCTTCATTCAGAGCTGATGTCGCCCCAGCCTGTTGAATGACTATTTTTTTCACCGTTTTGCCGGAAGCGGCTATCTCCTCTTCAATAAGCCGGACACCGGTGCTCTCACATCCAAGACTCACCAGCAGGACCGCGGCGAGATTGGGGTTTCGGCATATCGAGGAGAGAGTCCGCGTGACGAGTTCGAGATCCGGTTTCAGCTGCCCGCACCCGGCCTGGTGCAGAAAGGCCGCGGTCCCCGGTATCTGCCGCGCAATCCAGGCAGCTACATCATTGGCGCAAGCCACCGTTGAAACAACCCCCACGTAATTTCATACTCCCACCGACCCGTCGGCACGGGGATACCCTGTAAAGCTCATCTGTTCTTCCTCCCTTTTTTTCGACTCCCCGGGCGGCGCCGTCTGCGGATTTGAGCCGTTGCGGACATGCACATTGAGAATCATAGTTTTTCAGATCGGGCGCAGTCAACTGTCTGCCTGGAGCACGGGCACGGGTCGACCCCGGCTTGTGACGGGTGTAGAATTATTGAGTGCTCCGAATCCTGTTGCAGTTCAGGGCACACGGAGGTGGTTGTCATGAAGAGGCTTGCGGTTACCGC
>CAZHXC010000143.1:0-1124 GCA_964536145.1 uncultured Spirochaetales bacterium
CTATCCGTTTGAGACGCCTCTTGGTTTTCACGAACGGTTTGTGGTTGAAAACAAGGACCGCTATCTGGAGGGGCGTTACTTCTTTGACCGCTGGGATATGGCGATGCAGGCGAGGGGTGAGACAAAACAGCAGCGCGAGCAGTACCGCCTGCGTGACGATTACCATGAAAGGCTTGGCGCGTTCGAATGGGAGCTTCCTGAAGATCTGCACAGTGATTTTTTTGTCGGTAATATGGCTCTCTGGTGGATTGAGCATAAACCCGTACTGGACAAACCGATCTTCATGGAGATAGGCTTTCCCGGTCCGCACCCGCCGTATGATCCGGTGCCTCGCTACGCCGAACCCTACTTAAAGAAGGATCTGCCCGTCGACAAGCCCACGCAAGCCGAGCTCGACAGGCAACCCTCGTGTCAAAAAGAGCTCCGGGAGCACAATACCAAAGTGGACCACGATTCGGTAGCCTGGTCCCTCGATCCTACAGACGAACAACTCCATCGTCAGAGGGCATATTACCTCGCCAACGTGACAATGATCGATGAGAAGATAGGCCAGATCCTCGAGGCGCTGGAAAAGAAAGGCATTCTCGAGAACTCGGTGGTCGTTTTTACTACCGATCACGGTGATTGTCTCGGTGATCACGGCCACAGTCAGAAATGGACCATGTACGATACGATCACCCGCACTCCGCTCATCGTGTGGGCGCCGGGACGCTGGGAGGGCGGCCGCAAGATAGACACCCTCATTCAGCAATTCGATATTGGTCCGACGATACTCGAACTCGCCGGTGTTCCCGTTCCCCAGACATTTGAAGCGCAGTCACTTACGCCTCTGCTCGAGGGGGAGGAGGCGCCGGGTCGCGATTACGTATTTGCAGAACAACGGCGCGACGGTATTCTTACCGGCTGCGAGATGATGACCATGGTTCGTAATAATGAGTGGAAGTTGGTGCACTACCTGGGAAAGAATGACGGCGAGTTATACGACATGGTTCATGATCCTGAGGAACATGATAACTTGTGGGACAACCCGGAACATGAGGAGCGGAAGCAGCAATTACTCACCGTGCTTTTTGAATGGTATATGCGAAGCCGCATGCATGCCGCCGATTGGGCCGAGCCCTGGC
>CAZHXC010000143.1:1134-2831 GCA_964536145.1 uncultured Spirochaetales bacterium
CCTCTACGGCAGCGGCGTCCTCAGCTCGTCGCCGTAGGCGAATATGGCGGGCGTACCGCCGGTGTGCAGGAACACCACAGTCTCATCTTTGCCGATTTGTTTCTGCCTGATCATATCGATGAGGCCCGCGAGCGAGGTGGCCGAGTAGATAGGATCCACGAATATGCCTTCGGTTTCCGCAAGGAGATGCAAAGCGGCGTTTCCGGCCGCAGAGGTGTATCCGTAGCCATTTTCTCCGATATAGGCGTCGAGATTTTCGATGTCTTCGCGATCAAACTCGACATCGAGATCCAGCAGCTCGGCCATCCGCCTCATGACAGCGAGGAAGGCGTCGGTTATGTCGTAGCTCCACCTCATGGGCGAGATGCCGGTGATGTGCAGACCGGTTCCGAGCACTTTGTTTCCAAACACCAGACCCGGTTGCGTGGCGCTTGAAGAGCAGACCACGAGGCGGTCAGGCTCAAGCCCCTGCTCGCTCAATTGTTCGGCCATCTCTGCCATACAGAGAGCGTAACCCATGGCGCCGTAGGGTCTCATGCTCGACTGCATGACGATGAACGGTTTACGGCCCTCCGCTTCGAGCCGGCGGCACAGCGCCGTCTTGGCGCCGTCGAGTTCTTCGATGGTTTGTGCCTGAGTTGTTTCGACGGTAGCGCCGAGCAGGTCGTCAAGCAGACGGTTACCCTGAATCAGTTCGCTCTTGTGGTCATGGGTGATAAGAAGGTGGCAGTCGACACCGAGCTTTGACGCTGCAGCCGCGAGCTGGCGGCAGTGGTTGGACTGTGAGCTTGCGCCGCCGATCAGTACATCCGCCCCCTGATCTATCGCATAGCCGACGGTAAACTCGAGTATTCTCGATTTGTTTCCCCCAAAGGCCAAACCGGTGCAGTCATCACGCTTGATATAGATCCTCGGTCCGCCCAGTGCCTCGGTGAAGCGCGGGCAAAACTCCAATGGGGTTGGCAGGTGTGCCAGCGATACACGCGGCAAACCGGCTATTCTCCGGCGCAGATCGCTTACTGTCGTAGTGAAGTCCATGTATGTATCTCCCGGTGGTTGTTTTGGCTTTGAGAAGTATAGCGTAAGTATGGTGTGAAAGGTAGTCCGGGTGGCTGTTATGGCATAGAATGTCACAGAAGAATCAATTATAGAAATATTATTGCTAATGTCGTTTTTTTAGCGATTTCGCAACCGTCTGCTGTAGCGTATGTGCTGGATTTCGATTGATACGAGATGAAAGAAGGAAATCGAACAAACCCGGCAGCCGAGTATTTTTCGGAAAATCGATCTCATCTTATGGAGCGGATAGCTCGAACGGCGCTCTTGCTCGGCGTTCTGCAATCTTGGCGGTCATGATTTACCGATGTTGATTAACAGTATCGAAAGCGTGAAACGCGGCGGAAAGCCTTGTGCCGTCAAATGAACGCCATGCTTATCTTCCCGTACTTTCGGTAACCGACAGTCACCCTTCGTATATTTCCGGAATAGCAAACCGATTAGCGATCAACGGGCGCCGGCGGGTAGGGGGTGCCCGGGATGGTTGTAAAAAAACGCGGTTCCACAAACAAAGCTGTAATTGCGGCGCAATCGGCCGGGCCTTGGCTCGCCGCGTTCAAGGCTTCGATATGCAGGCGCTGGTTTACGATCCCTATATTGATCAGGCCAGCATAAGTGCTCTGGGACAGTTGGTTACTCTC
>CAZHXC010000143.1:2841-7620 GCA_964536145.1 uncultured Spirochaetales bacterium
TCCAGCAAGAAAATAGATTCAAGAAGCCGCGCATCGCCAATTGGTACATAAATTGCTATTGGAGCTTTATGACAAAGCGTATTCTTGTTGTCGACGATTCCCCCCTCTCCCGCGCGTTGCTGGTCAAAACAATAGAGCAGGAAGGGAAGTTTGACGTACTGGCTGTAGACAATGGGGCGGAGGCCATACAGCTCGTGCGGTCGACAGACTTTGATTGTATTTTTCTCGATCTTTCGATGCCCGGCCTCACCGGGTACGACGTGCTCGAGGAAATAGGCGGCGGCACGGTACCGGTTGTAATTGTGACGGCGAATGGACAGAGGCGAACAAAAGAACGGGTGCTTGGTCTTGGAGCGGTAGCCGTGCTGTCAAAACCACCGCAGCCGGATGTGATTAGAAAAGTGCTTTACGGAGAACTCAATGTGTAGCAAAGCTGTAGCGGCCCAAATGCAAACCTTGCTGACGAGAGAAGAACGATTGGTGCTTCAAGAGCTCGTGAACATCTCTTTTGGTGATGCGGGCGCGGAACTCGAAGAGGTACTGGGAATCAATGTTGAGATCAACACGCCGGATGTCGAAGTGATCACTGAAGAGGTTGATCTCGCAGATTACCTGTTGGAGCGCGCGCACCACAATTGCTCCTTTCTCTTGGTGGAGCAGTGCTTCTGGGGAGATTTCAGCGGCGTTGCGCTCATGTTTCTGCCGCAACGATGTGGTGCTTCGCTTGTCTCAGATCTCTGTTGGTTTGACTCAGGAAGATATGAGTCCGCTTCAATCGAAATGCTTGAACAGGGTGCCATACTTGAAGTGGGTAATATACTGACCGGTGTCTGCGTAGGTAAAATCGCCGAGCTTCTTGGTACAATCGTCGGGTATTCGCCGCCCCGGATGAGAAACGGTACGGAGTTTGACGTAGATTCAGAAGTCTCGGTCATACTGCAGACCTGTTTCCACTGCGTAGGACAAGAGGTTGAAGGCAGGCTATTCATCGCACCTGACAATAGATCTCTCGACTGGCTGAGGAGCGCCGTATCCGGCTACGTAGAACTCATATCGTAGACTGATGGAAATGTATCAACAGATATTCAATGCGGTCGATGCCGGTCTTATCGCCTTGGATCGCGAACTTTGCATTGTGGATTGGAATCAATGGATGGTGAGCCGGACCGGATTTGAAAAAGAGGAGGTGTTGCATCGATCCCTTTTTGAGCTGTATCCGGAAATCCGCGCGCCATGGTTTGAACGGAGCTTCCGGTCAGTGCTCAAGTTTGGCAATTATGCGTTTTACGCACAGAAGTTGCACGGATACATCATTCCAATTCCGTTTCCCGTCTCAAAACCGGGTGATACCCGATTTATGCAGCAGAATTGTACGCTCGGGCCGTTGCGGGACACCAAAGGGGTGATCAGCGGTTTGTTTCTTATGATTCAGGATGTAACCGAGGTTGCCGAGTACGAACGTCGTTTGTCCAAAGCGGCAAAGATAGACGGATTGACCGGAGTGCACAACCGGAGCGCCTTTGAATCGCAGCTGTCGACCGAGTTGCACAGAAAGCAGCGCTACTATAATGAGTTGAGTTTGGTGCTCCTGGATATAGATCATTTTAAGGCGGTGAACGACACCTATGGTCATCAGAAAGGCGATGAAGTGCTGCAGGATGTCTCGCGCCTTGTGACGGCAAGCTTGCGAGCAACCGATTTTCTTGCGAGATATGGTGGTGAAGAGTTTGCCGTAATCCTCCCGCAGACTGATCTTGCCTCTGCGAATCGCATTGCCGAAAGAACACGGAAACTCATAGAGGCGACGGTTTTCAACCATGATTGCCGCGGTTTTCAGGTCACGGTAAGCCTTGGGGTGGCAACGTGGTGCCCGTCGATGCAATCCGCTGAAGCTCTTATCGCCGCGGCAGACCGTGCCCTCTATCAGGCAAAGTCCGCCGGGAGAAATCGCGTCTGGGTTTCAGGAGGAGAAGAAGGGTAGCGGCACTGCTCCGCGCCGCCCCGCCCCACCGCAAGCCGCTCAAGCTTCCCCAAATAGCTTCACCGCACCCCGGATAAAGAAGAACGTTGTAACACCCGTAGCTGTTAGCTTTACCAATATTCCAAACAGCGTACCCCTGAACACGCCAAGTGCGGCTTTTAGCGGCTTCTTGTTCTCCCGGTTGAACAGCATTTCGCCTAACAGAGCACCGGCGAACGCGCCAATGATCGTACCAAAGGGCGGGATAAAAAAACTGCCCACGATCATGCCGGCTACGCTTCCCCAGACTCCCGGCTTTCCTGCGCCCGATTTTTTGCTCGCCCAGGCGGGGAGAATATTGTCTATGACCGTGGCAAACAGCGTGAGCGCACCTACGATAACAAGAAGCCACCACTGAAAGATTGCCCATCCGCCGGGGATCGAAATAAGGATGAGCGAAATAAAGGCGAGGATAGGTCCCGGTATTGCGGGAACCACACAGCCTACAAAACCTGCTGCCAGAAAAACCACGCCTAAGACGGTCATCAGAATTGAGAGCACCATATCATCACCTTCCTCTGCGATTGTAACGGTTGGGGCCGTTGTGAGTAAATCGGCATACACCCTGCTCGCCTTCCGGTGCGGTATTTCCGCCGCCACTCGAGTCGTGGTATTTCCGCCGCCGGATCGATTGACCGTCAATGGGCGGCATTGGCGGAATATGAGGAGTTTGACAAGAAGCGAACCGCTGATCCCGGATGCAGGAAGCTGGTTGAGGAAGTGAGCGACTCCGGCTGGTTGTTTGGTAACGAGCGCACCATCTACGACGTGATTGGAGAATCGGAATAAGGCCGGAAACCCCGATAAGACACAGGCGGAAGTACGGGTACAAAAGGGTGCGGACAATGCCTCAAGCCATGCGCGGGCAGTCGGCGGCCCGGGCTTTGCCGGAGCGATAGGCGGCTGCATACGCCATGCAGGTCGGGAATCCGCACGTGCCGCAGTTGTCTTTTGGAAGCGCCTTGTAGATCTCCATCAGAGCAGGCAATTCCACCCTGGAGTAATCAGGTTCGATCTCCGTTCGAAGTTCCCACGTACGATTGACCATCTCGACAGCCTCCATGCACATGGCAAGAGCTTCCTCCCTGTCCTTCAACGGCGCAATTGAGATTTCCTTTGGCCTGAAGGCGTATTTTTTCTGTTGCCCTTTCCACACGAGGCACCGGGCCTTGTGATCATAGTCGGCGCCTTCGAGTTTCGCGTTGAGCAGCGGGAGTACATCGCTGATATCGCGGTCCAGGTCAACCTTGATACTCCAGGCGTCTGCGCCGGGATGGCAACCGGGAGAGACCAAGCGGAAATCGTATGTCGAAACAAGCGGTTCGGATTCCATGTCGTCCACCTCTTTTCTATTGTAGTGGATGATGATTGCATCGTGAAGTGTGGCGCTCCGGGATTGTGCCCGCTGCAGTCTCGGGATACTATCAGTATTACCAATAATGAACGGAGGAAGAGGAATGAGCAACGTAGCGAAGGTCTATTGGCACGAGCACACACAATCGGAGCTCGCGGATATTATCCCGAGTATGGAAGTTGTTTTGGTACCTACCGGTTCGACGGAGATTCACGGCCCTCATCTGGGTGTCGGCAACGACATCCTGAGTTGCACGAAGGTGGCCGAGGAAGTGGCAAAGGTGATGTATCCTAAAGCCATTGTGGCCAACGCTCTCTGGCTTGGCGTGGCACCACACAATATGACCGCACAGTTTCCCGGGACGATCACATTATCGGCATCCACCTATATGCTCGTCCTGCAGGAGGTGGTTGAAAGCCTGCTCAAGCACGGTGTGCGGCGAGTTGTTTTTATAAACGGTCATGGCGGGAACGAGGCGCCAAACATCACCGCCTGCCGCGAGATCCGCGAGCAGCTGTACTACAAACACGGCGTTGACATAGAGGTGGCCAGTCTCTCGTATTGGCAGGCGATACCTCCCCAGGTGTGGGACGATACGCGCGAAATGGAGCCGAAGCAAAGCATCGGCCACGGCGGGGAGGCTGAGACGAGTATCCTGTTAGCTGTGGCGCCCCAGGCGGTCCGGCTGGACCTGATACAGCCGCCCGATCCCCGCCCCAAGCCTGCAGCACCGTTCTTCAGGGCGTGGTATCAGGACGAGTACAGCCCAAACGGTCATTCCGATGATCCAAGAGTTGCGAAGAAGGAGAAGGGGGAGAAACTCGTGGAGGCGGCGGTGAAGGGCGTTGTAGAGGCGCTCGAGCAGTTTGTACAATACAAACCGGTTGGAACGCAGGCCCATCCGGGGCGCCACATCTACCCCAACTCTGCCGCCGGGTCGTGAATGGAAGATATGAGCGAGAACGCTCGAATATCGGGGAGACTCATTTCCTATATAAGGGGCAAACTCGATGAACCCGATATTGCCTACGATGCTCCGTGTAATAGAATGGAGGGAGGATTTGAAACTGCAATCTATGAGCTCCAGCTGAACCGTTTCCGCGGCGAACCGCACAAGCGGCTCGTCCTCCGTCTCTTCCCGGAGTTTCGTCCCGTGGAAAACGCCGTGAAGGAATATGTCGTACAGAACGTATTGGCCAATGAGGGATTTCCGGTTGCCGGAACGTATCTGCTCTGTACCGATAAATCGGTCCTTGGCGGTGCGTTTTTCCTTATGGACTTCTTGCCGGGGGAATCGCTGATGAGTGGGCCAATCGAGACGGTGCCGGAGGTCCTTGGCAGAACTCACGTATCGGCGCACAGTATCAATCCAAGCCCGCTAATTGAGGCACTTAAAACGCAGAGT
>CAZHXC010000144.1:0-351 GCA_964536145.1 uncultured Spirochaetales bacterium
GTATACCGATATTCCGAAGATATTGCGCGGATACTATAAGTCGGTTGGCGGCGCCGTGACAGAAAACCTCGAAAGAGGAAAGGCGGATACGATCAGACCCGGTAACGTTTGGGTGGATATTCAACAGGTTTTCTACAGGATGGAGGAGAATGTCCCGGGCGCCTACGCTCAGAAGCCTCTCAAGGCGATTCAGCGGATCATAGAGTCGAGCAGCCCGCCGGACGCGTTGGTTGCGGATTTTTTCAGCCATTCCGGAACCACACTCCTCGCCGCCGAGCTGTCCGGTCGCAGGTGCGTGACTTCTGATGTGGATCCGGTTTTTGCCGAGCTTACCATCAGGCGTCTCGAGCA
>CAZHXC010000144.1:361-7618 GCA_964536145.1 uncultured Spirochaetales bacterium
ATCTCTATCCGGAGGCTCGAGCGGTACCGGGAAACAGGGAAAACCGGCTGGCAGACCGAAAATCCGTTTCCTGAAGTTGGGGACAGGGGCTTTTAGGGCCGGCGCAAGCGGCCATGATGCGTGTCCCCGGAACGGGGCCATGAGTTCAGGCCGGTTGATAATGGCGCAGCCAAAACTTTGACGAGGCTGCCGGCAGAGTCTTATGTTTAACCAAGCGGAGGCTTTAAAAAGTGGAAAGTAAGAATAAATGTCGATGGTACAACAAAACCAGTGGAATGAAGCGGGCATATGATGCCGGCATGCTTGACAAGAAACTTATGGATTGGGCCGTCGGCCCGGAATGAGAAGTCATGAAAGGAAAAAACCTGGAACCGTGGGAAGTTAACGAGCAAGAATTTCCAAAGGATGGAAGTCCGAGTGAGAAATCTAAATTTCTGCTCCGTTATGCGATACTGGCCCCTTCGAGTCACAACAGTCAGCCATGGAAGTTCCGTATCACTGAGGATACGATACATATCTTCGCCGATTTGGACAGATGGCTTAGAGTCGCCGACGCCGACAAACGCGAGTTATTCGTAAGCATCGGCTGTGCGTTGGAGAACCTCCTTGTTGCTGCTGAGCATTTTGGATTTGCTGATCAGGTAGAGTACTTACCGGAACGCGACGAAAATCTCGTAGCGGTTGTAAAGCTCACGCATCAGCACGGGGTGAATACTAAAAGAGATCCATCTCTATTCGAGCAGATAACAAATAGACACACGAATCATAGCGTATATAAGGATAAGCCGTTATCCGATGATGAGATGCCCCGGTTTCACGATTGCGTATTCGAACCCGGCTTTTGGCTCTTCTCAACGAACGAAGGGCCCTATCCTCTCTACTCTGAAGCGGAGCTAAGAGGCCGAATTGACGAGCTTATAAGTCGTGCCGATGCTGTCCAGCTCACGGATAGCGCTTACACAAAGGAGCTGGCCTCCTGGGTCGGACGGGGAGCCTTTGGCACCCCCTGGTTGATGGCAAAGATCGGTCAACTGGCAATTACGTACCTCAACATCAGCAAGGGGCAAACAAAAAAGGACTCGGAAATGATCCTCAGCGCCCCGGCACTTGTTGCGCTCTGCTCGGACAGTGATGACCGGAAGGGCCAGATCCTGTCCGGTCAAATCTTTGAGAGAATCGCCTTGACCGCCGCGGGCCTCGGTGTGGCAATTCATCCGATGAGTCAAATACTGGAGGTCCCGGAAACCAAGACCGAATTGAGTGATCTCCTGAACGTACCGGCAGCAAAGGCAAAAGTGACAGGTCTTTCATCGGAGGATACTATCTATCCTCAACACACATTCAGATTGGGATATGCCGATCCAGAGCCTGACCACACGCCGAGAAGGCCACTGGAAGATGTCCTGCTTTGAGTCGAGCCAACTCTCGATGAGTTTTGCCCTTTAGAAACGCGCCGGCCGAGCCTTCTGTGACCTCGCCCGGCCTCGGCGCCTTTTCACCGGTCCCGCTCCGGATGCAGCCCGAAGTACGTTATTGACTTTTTTGCGATGCCGTTGTAGGTTTTCGTTCGTTCTGCAGCAGTGGTGGAATTGGTAGACACGCTAGCTTGAGGGGCTAGTGAACAATGCGTTCGTGGAGGTTCAAGTCCTCTCTGCTGCAAAAAAAGTAAAAGTTACAGAACTTCTCCATTACAGTGCATAGCTATCCGGAGACACGAGAGGACTTGAACGTGAAGGAGCGGCGCGACCGAATAGGGAGCGCATCCGGCCATGGAGGGCCGGATAGCGACTGAACGAGGGTCGAGCAAGCGCGCACGATGCGCGCGCCGTCGAGACCAAGTCCTCTCTGCTGCATTCTAAATACCTACGTTGTAGGGAATTACGAAGCTACCGGAAAACCGGCGCTTCTCATGAAATCATTCGTAACATAGACGTAACATAGCGTCCGTGAGTTGATCATGAGAGATGCCGGTTTTTTTGTCTATTCACGTAAACGCAAAACTCAGAAGCCTCTGTACTATGCGCGATTCCGGCTATCCGACGGAACGTGGACCGCCGGAAAGAATACCGGATGCACTAACCGCGAAGCCGCCGAGATCTGGGCGCAAGAGCAAATTGATACTGGCAAGGTCGGCAAACCTGCCGGGCCGAATCCTACGCTAGACGGATGGGCAGCTGGATTCTATGGCGTTGACGGTCGATACGACAAAGCGAAAAAAGCTCGAGGCTACAAGCTATCGGCTTGTTACCTCGAGAACATAGGACGGTCCTACAGGAAATATCTATCTCCGGCATTCGGTCCGCGTAAGATTGTTGACATAACGGCGCTCGAGCTGGAGACATTCTTTCTCGATCTGTATAACGATCACGAACCAAAGCTTGCGGGCTCTACCGTCAACGGCGTGCTACGGTCCGTCCGGGCTCTTTTTGGAGAAGCCGAACGGCTCGGCGTGATCCGCAATAATCCAGCAAAAAGATTCGGCAGGTTTGCTGAAAACAATCGGGAACGCGGCACACTGAGTCAAACAGAGCTCAATGATCTGTTCTCCATCGATGCACTGAGCGCAAAATGGGATAACGAACGCGCACCTTACTTGATTGCGATGATAGCCGTCGCATGCGGGCTCCGGCATGGGGAAGTAGTCGCGCTGAGGCCGACGGATTTTGACGGCGAAATTCTTAGCGTGAATCGCGCTTGGAATCGGGCAAGTAATAGTTTCGGTCCGCCGAAATGGGGAAGCGTCCGGGAGGTGCCAGTCCCGGAACGAATACGCGATGAAATCGAATCTTACATTGCCGACCGGCACATTGACGAGCAAAGCTTGTTGTTTCCCTCGACCGACCCGAGCCGACCGATTGAAGCACATTCCATCATGACAGCATTCAGGGACGCGCTAGAGAAAATTGGAATCTTCCAAGAACAACAGTCTCGAAAAAACCGCTTCCTAGATCTTCACAGTCTCCGGCACACATATATAACACGGTCGCGGGCTGCGGGCGTTCCGGAATGGGAAACACAGGCGGCGGTCGGTCACAAATCGTCAAAAGTAACAGATGGATATTTGCATCCCAAGGGAACCGATCTCAAAGCGGTCAGGGATATGAAGATCTTACCGTTTCCGCAAAGATCAGCTTGAATCCTCCCAACTAATGCTGTATCTTATGAGTGCATTCTCCCTCTGGGTATGAGGCCGGGTTTGACAGACTTAGGCAGGATAAAGCCACGGAGTAGGCCACGGATCTGTATTGAGCCGTGAACCTATGTCCGAGGTGTCCTATGTCAAACGAACTGCCCACATTACTTACGTACAAAGAAGCCGCCGCATTTCTAACCGTATCTGAGGCGACACTCCGACGCTGGGTGATGCTGCGTCAAGTCCCATTTATCAAAATCGGTAAATCCGTCAGATTCGATCCCGCCGAGCTCGAGGCGTGGATCCGGGCTCAGTCTGTGCCGGTTGGGGGCCGCCGATGACCGCCACAGAAATCAAACAAATTGTTAGTTGGTTAGAACAGAAAGCGAACGAAGTCGAATATGGTGAAGTCTCGGTCGTCCTGAAGCTTCACAATCGCGAGCTCCGGCACGTCGAAAAGCACGTTCAGGTAAACGAATTGCCAACGCCTAAACAGGCAGGCCGCTATGAATCACGATATTGATATTCCTCCGGTCGATCCAGACGAACTTGGCCCGGAGTGGAATGAAACGATACAGGAAGAGCGACTCCCCAAAGAGCCAGAGCAACCCGAATCGCGACGATGGTTTCAACCGGAAGCACGGCCGTGTGCATTCCATGAGCACGGCGAGTTTGGGGCCGATTACGGAATATACTCTGAATGCAGCTCGCTGACGTGTGGGTTGCACGACAACTGCCGCCGGGAACACGATGACAAGGCGACGGCAGGTAGAGAAGCCCTATACGGATTCCCACACTATTTAACAATCCCGATCGGATTATTGACGGACCGGGAGCTAAAGCCTTTGGAATACCTCATCATTTCATTAGTCCACTATCGTTGCCAAAAATTTGATCATTGCACTGATACGAACCGGATGCTGACAGCGCTGTTCGGCGTGAGCAAATAGAAAATCTCGCAGCTTTTAGGTGATATTCATAGCACGTCATTAATCAAACGTGGTTACCTGATTGCAGAACGACGACGGCTGAAACGGAAAAAGAACGATATCGCAGGATACCGGACAAGCCGAAGGCTCACGCTGGGTGTAAGAGCAATTCGGCTGGTTAACAAGTACAGATTAGCAAAAGATGGACCAGCAGTCTGTCGGACTTTGCTGGGCATTTTTTCATAGAAACCGGGGATTGAATTCTTATAAGCTTTTATTTGGTGTAGAATTCCAGCCATGGGTAATCGATTTGTGAACGTTGATCGGGACACACCGATGCTCTTGCCTGTTGATCTACGCGATTGGGTGCCGGCGAACGATATGGTGCATTTCGTGCTTGACGTGGTGGAGCGAGTACCTGAGTCCATGTTCTAGGTAAATCGGCGTGGAAGCGGATCGCCGCAGTATCCGCCGCATATGATGATGGCGCTATTGATCTATTGCTACAGCCGCGGCGTCTTTTCCTCGCGACGAATCGAACGAGCAACGTGGCACAATATCGCCGTACGGTTTCTTACCGGTGACACCCATCCGGATCACGATACGATTTGCACATTTCGACGAGAACGCCGCAAGGCGATTAAAGAGGTGTTCCTGCAGATAACGCGACTTGCTCAGGAGATGGGAGTATTGAAGATCGGTACGGTAAGTATCGATGGGACGCATATCAAGGCAAACGCGAGTAAGCATAAAAGTATTCGCTATGATCGAGCCAAAGAATTGGAAGCCAAATTGAGCGCGGATATCGAGGAACTGCTTGAGCAGGCTGAATGGTAATTCCGGTGAAAGTTGCGTGAGGCGCAAGAGCGGCTGGAGCAACGAGCGAAAGAACGAGAGGAACAAGAAGCGAAGGAACGCGAGCGAAAAGGGAAGCCTCGGCGAGGTGGCGGTGGAGGGGCGCTGAGTAAACCACGGGATGAGGAACAGATTAACCTCACTGACGCCGATAGTGGGCTGATGAGAAAAAGTAAGCGAGATGGGTGGACACAATCGTACAACGCGCAGGCGCTGGTTGATGCCGACGGTTCCAGATCTACCAAATAATTGAGTTTTGTAAGGAGCAGGAAATTGGGCTCCATGTGATCAAACAAAATCTTGTTGTCAATGGGAAGATGGATATGCAGACGAAGGTGATGATCAGCACGTTTTCGATGATTGCCGAGCTCGAGCGTGATTTCGTCTCATTCCGGACGAAGGAGGCGTTGAAGGCGAAGAAAGCTGACGGCGTGAAACTTGGTCGTCCTAAAGGACCGGGAAAGTCGAAGCTGGACGAGCACGAAAGCGAAATACGAGAGCTCCTGGACCTGGGAGTGCCTAAGACGCGGATTGCCGAAAAACTCAATGTATCCGTTCAGAATCTCCATCACTGGCTAAGGAAGAGAGGTATTCGTTGAGTATGTCCTACGGCTCGATACCAATCACCACAAGTGGTACAGCCGGAACGCCTCGTCCTTGTCGTACCACGTTGTAGACCTCGCCTTCATAATAGGCAACACCTGAACTCATTTCTTTTTGCAGTGCTTTGGTTGGTAGTATCTCAACTCCAACATCTATTTGATCACCGATGTAAAAAGCGAGATGCTTCACAAACAGGTCAAATGCTACAAAGGAGTATTTACCGAATTGAACTTCTATAGCCACCCGATCTTTTACAAAGTCCGTTTGGTTATAGCTGTAGATAGCCTCTCCCCCTGCAGCCTCTATTTCTTCTTTCTGCTCGTCTACGGAAAGAGTCATTGTTTTCCGAATAAGTCGTTCATCTTTAGTCACCCAGTAGGCGACGCGACTTTCCTTCCAGCCTTTTTTGCTTAATAATCCTTTGAAGGTTTTGTTCATATCCACTGGACTGTAGAACATTTGACCGAGGGTCCTTTTTTCTTTCGATTTTTTTGTTCTACAGGCTTCTGCATCGATCTGAGATATTACATCCTTAATCTCGTCCCACAATTCCTTTTTATGAACGAGTAAGTATTCCAATCCATTTAGGTGAGAATAACTAGCCGCAATATTCATATTCGTTTCTAATTTTCCCTCACGAAGCTTTGTTCCTTATCTCCCCATGGAGATTTCGTAAGCTTATTAGCGGCTTTTGCAGGATCATAGACTGGTGTATTCATGGGTCGTGTTCTCAGTGTTCCCGATAATTCCTGTCTTATTCGATCGTGAGCCAGGTCGACATATTTTGGTACAATCTCTGCCCCAGCTCCCTTTCTACCGTGTCTTATTGCCGCAATGATACTGGTCCCGGCACCTAAGAAAGGGTCAAACACCCAGCCGTCTTTATCTGTCATTGAGAGGACTAATCTCTCGATGAGCTCAACAGGAAATTGGCACGGATGCTCAGTCTTTTCTACATGATTACTCTTCACGTTTGGAATATCCCATACGTCAGTCGGATTTTTACCGAGAGGATTACCTGAGTACTGTCCCGCGTTAGGTCCCTTAAAGTGCTTCTTCCCCGGGTATTTTTGCGGTACTCGAACCGGGTCAAGGTTGAATATGTAATCGTCTGATTTGCTGAACCACACGATGGTTTCATATCGACCAGAGAATCTATTTGTACAATGCAGCCCGTGGCCGAAGTGCCATATTATTCGATTTCGCATTTTCAACCCAAGGTCGGAGAAGATAGGATATAGCGCAGTATCCAAAGGAATTATCGAGCCGTTATCAACGTAATTTCCCACCTGCCAGCAAATGTTTCCTCTTGGTGATAGGGTTCTCACGCATTCCTTTATCACCGCCGCCTGTTGCTCAAGGTAAGCCTCCAGTTTTAGCTTTTTCTCGTACTCCTTGCCAATATTGTACGGCGGAGAAGTCACCACAAGCTGGAATGCCTCATCGGGACAATCGGCGAGCATTTTCAAACAATCGTCAGGATAAACAACAATCTGTTCCGAAAGACCAAACGTATTTGCGATTGATATGTCCGACTCAAACATGTAACAATAATATCTGTTCATATACATACTATCAACTCTTATAGATCCAATCTGATTCAGGCGGTCCGTAGGATACGAAACGATTTTGCGCATGATCTGAAATCACAGCGACTTACAGACTTGCCCGAAGGCCACATTTCAGCGGTGTCGCGGGTAAGCTCAATTCCCCACATTTAGAGATCCAGGGTAATTT
>CAZHXC010000145.1:0-4603 GCA_964536145.1 uncultured Spirochaetales bacterium
ACGGCGGGAGTGATCCCGCCTCCTACCTGATCCGATAGAGAGCGGATTTGAAGGGAGCGAGCGGCGCGACCGATTTGCCCTGTTTCTCTGGCCGTTTCAAGTTTATGATACCTTCAACCGAAGATCAGAATGACATTATGAAGGCTGCGCGAATCGTCTGCATCATACTCACTGTAATCGCTGTACCGACAAGCGCTGAAAGTATTAGTTACACAGTTGCAGAAAAAGATACGCTTTGGTCCATATCTCAAAGATACAATATCGGCGTCGAGGAACTGAAAGAAATAAACAACATAGCGGACGAACGAAATCTCCGTGTAGGTATGACTCTCCTGATTCCGACTGCGTACACCGTGGAAAAAGGGGATAACCTCTGGAAAATTGCTCGTGAACATCAAACATCGGTCAAAATTCTGAGAGAACTCAACGATCTGGAAAACGACGAGATTCACATAGGCGATGTGTTGTTGATACCGCTTGTCCGACAGCAAGACGAAGTGGAAACCGGGAATGTGGAAATCGCCGTCGCCGAAAGCAAAGATTCAGCCTTGGAGGCCGGGGATAATGTCAGCGAGGATCCGAACGATTTCTGGCCGGTAAATGGTGTTAGAAAGAAGAAAACCGGCAAGATATCGGGTACTGAGATTCTGGGAGCCGAAGGCGATGCTGTAATTTCTATTGCCGATGGCGAAGTCGTGTGGAACTCCACGAGCCCGGTATTCGGGAACGTGATTATCATTGAATCGGCGGCCAATTATCTATATCTTTATTCCGGATTGACAAACACTCTCGTGAACTTCGGCGACAAAATTTCCGCCGGTAAGAAAATCGCAGAACTTGGTGTGAATCCCCATACCGGTGAGGCAAAACTACTTTTTTCCGTTTACAAGGATGGTAGGATCATCGAGCCATCGCTCGCACCCCGCGGTTGATTTGTAGCAGAAATGGGCATACGATGGAGGCAAGGTGCAGGTTCCGCGCATTATTCTAGCGGCTTATGAGTTATTCCGTGAATAATGACAACGGTACGGAAGTAGATCCCCTCACGATTTACCTGAAGCAAATATCGCGGTATCCCCTTCTTTCAGCGGCGGAAGAGCAAAATCTTGGTGAATCAATCAGAACGCTCCGGGATGAAATCGAGCGCCGGAAAAATGCAAAGACAAAGGGCGATAAGCAGCTGCCGAAGGTTCAAAAAGAGCTTGCGGGAAAGAAAAATGAGCTTATACGGGCGAACCTGAGGCTTGTCGTAGCGATAGCCAAAAAATACCAGTACAGGGGCATGTCCCTCCTTGATCTCATAGACGAAGGTAATATTGGTTTGATCGAGGCCGTGGAGAGGTTTGACTACTCTCGTGGTTGCAGATTTTCAACATATGGAACCTGGTGGATCAGGCAAGCGATTATCAAATCCCTTGCGGATAAAGGGAGGGTCATCAGGATTCCTGTACACATGCTCAATACCATCAAAAAGTGCTACTTTGTTGCGAAACATCTGACCCAGGAATTGGGGAGAGATCCGAGTTCGGAAGAAATAGCATCGTATATGAACGTGAGCGCGCAGCGGGTTGATGAGATAAACGATATATCCCAGGATACCGCGTCCCTCGATGCAACAGTTGACTCCGCTGAAAGCACGCGGCTTGCCGAACTCATCAAGGACGACAGGTCCGAGCAGCCTTTTGAAACGGCTTTCAAAATCGCACTGCAGGAAACAATACAAAATGTACTTACTCATCTCACTGAGCGGGAGATGCGGATAATTCAGCTGAGATACGGTCTCATGGGGGAGGGACCGTGTACACTGCAGGAAACGGGAAGACTGCTTGGTATTACACGCGAACGGGTGAGACAGATTCAGGAAAAAGCCATAGCAAAGTTGCGAAACCTCACGGAAATCGAGGACCTGCACGATATCTTATAGGCATCGACACCTGAGCCTGCAATTGCGGCTGTCCCGCAACCACAATTATATCGTATAGGTGATTTTGCCCTTTGCATCCTGGGCCTGCAAGAGGAGATCTTCGAGGGTAATATCAATTTTCTCCTCGATAAATGTCTGGAGGTCATTCCAGAAGAAGGCAGCGGAGTTTTCTTTCTTGTGCTCCGGAACAACTTCAACTCTGCCGTCAAGACATGTGAGTATGTCGGAGACCTTGATTTGAGATGGTTTTTTTGCCAGCGAGTACCCCCCGAGGGCTCCACGGAAGCTCTCGACTATTCCCGCCTTTTTCAACAGTACCAGGAGCTGTTCAAGATAATGCTGAGGAATATCGTGAGTTTGGGCGATATCCTTGATTTGAGTAGGCCCGTTACCATGGTCCTGACCGAGTTGAAGCATAGCACAAAGACCATAGATAGCTTTTGCAGAAACAGTAAACACGAATATTTTCCTTCTTTGGTGCGGAGTATCCTGCAGAAGTTGTAGAATCAGGTTAGCTGTAGTTTACGACTATATTAATTTGACCGGCGGAAAACATTCAATCTGCTGAAAAACACACAGGACCTGCCGCTGTAGATAGTGCCATAATAGCATATGTCGCCTTCGTAGCTCAAGCCATTGTTGTGGGTTGGACGGGATATTACCTGACCTTCACTCTGGACAACAAAATACGGTAAAGCCGGGGTGCCGCCTTATTCAAAAAAAGGCCCAGACGCATCAGTGGAGTGAGGCCAAAGTAATACTCGTATTTACGTTTTGCAATCGCCTCGAGAATCAACGGAGCGGCTTTTGTGGCTTCCATTCCACCGGCAATACCACTGTCGGTAAAACCTTGCGGCACGCCGCGCTCGTTCAGGGCGTTTTTGGCGATATTGGTGTTTACGCGGCCCGGAACAAGTAGGGTCACGGCAATATCGTCTGCTTTGGTTTCGGCAAATAGAGCGGAAAAAAAGCCGTGCAACCCGGACTTCGCCGCACAATACGCACTCCTGTAGGGTGTGCTGAACTTGCCCATAATGCTTGAGGTGACAACAATGTGACCGCTACCCTGCAGGTGTTTGAGAACCGCCAGAGTCAAGTCAATCACCCCGAGTAAATCTGTTTTTATTACCCTATCAACAACTTCGTAGGTAAGATCCTTCACGAGTGTGCGGTGGCTCACGCCGGCGTTGTTTATCAGAATGTCTATCCGACCATACACGCCGGCGGCTTCAGTGGTCTTTTCTGATATCGAGGCGTGATCCGCAACATCGAGAGGGAGCACGGCAACCTCAGGTCGTTCGGGAAGGTCGCGTATATCCAAAGAAAGCTCATCGAGCACGGCTGTACGTCTTGAGGAGATGATAAGCCGGGCGCCTGCTTTCGCGCATTCAACGGCAAGCGCTCTTCCAATTCCTGATGAGGCACCGGTTATCCAGACAACTCTTCCTGCAAAATACGAACGGATTCTCCTGCTTCTGTTCAATAACTTGCCTCTCTGCGATAGTATGTACGCAAAACTATGATAAGAAAGCCTGCACTTCCGCGTGATATCATTATTGTTGTTGCGGCGGCCTTTGGTATGATTGGGTATATATACCTTACGCCGCCGGTGAGTCAATTAAACCTCATTCAGGAATTGAGCCTCAAGATCGAACCGGGTCAGGAGACTTACGTACAACGGTTTGCCGCTTCACTCATCTTGTTGGGTGTACTCCCCGCGTTGGCGGCGCGAATCGTCGGATATACGTTCAAAGATCTTGGTTTCAGAAAGCCTCAATGCGCGACGGTGTGGCTGGTCGCGGCGCTTGCCGGCGGCGTGGTGATAGGGTTAATTGGAGTGTTTTCCGCCTCACTCTCATCGTACTATCCATACGATAGCGGTCTCGTAGAACGCGTCTCGGCCCGCGGCGCAGGGCCTTTTCTTGTCCATTCGGCCGCATATCTGTTGTGTTACTATCTCCCCTGGGAATTGCTCTTCAGGGGAGTGCTCGTGTTCCCGCTGCTTGATGTGGCTTTCGAAAAAGCTGCGGTAAACGGTAAAACGATGGTGCTCGCGAGTCTGCAGACAATTCCCTCATCGCTCCTGCATTTCGGCCATCCCTTTGAAGAGACGGCCGGGGCGGTAGTCTTTGGCATCGCAGCGGCCTGGATCGTGTTGAGAACCCGGTCGATCATACCCGTGGTGTTACTACACGCTGCGGCGGGGGTTTCACTGGATCTCTTTATTGTCTTGGGTTTAGGATAGGAACAATATGCAGAATATTCTGGTCACCGGCGCCTCGGGTTTTATCGGGAGAAACATTACAAAAACACTCCAGCGGGCGGGCTACAAGGTACGCGCGTTGTACAGGAGGGCCGAACCCCCTCGGGAGCTCAATGAGGCCGCTGAAAGCGGCGCAGAGCTCATCCGGGGGGATTTAGTGAAGATGCTGGGAAACAATGCGGCAGCGGAGCTTGTTGAGGGTGTAGAGGTGATTATACACACCGCCGCCAAGGTCACTACCACGGGGAAATGGAGCGCCTTTGAGAAGATAAATATCGATGTGACCTCTGATCTGTTGAAACGTGCAGAGGATGAAGGTGTCAAGCGATTTGTCTATTTGAGCTCGATGGCGGTGCACGGTTTTGGCGAACACATGTTTTCGAACGAGGCGGGACCATATTATCGGCTCATAACGA
>CAZHXC010000145.1:4613-7616 GCA_964536145.1 uncultured Spirochaetales bacterium
CAGAAATCAAAGAAGGCCGCAGAAAATCTTGTATCCGCCTATAGGGGGGACCGCCTCTCAACCATTATCCTTCGCCCCGGTCTTGTGTATGGACCGGGAGATACGACCACTCTCAAGCCTGCTCTCGATCTGCTGTCGGCGGGAAAGATGCCCATGATCGGTGGTTTTCACGTGTACAGCTGTCATGTCTACATCGATGATTTTGTGCAGGCTGTGAAGCTTGCGGTGGAGGCCGATGGACTGAACGGAGAAGTTTTCGATATTGCGGGGGATGACATGGTGACACTGCGGGAGGCGATCTTTACGGCTGCTGCGCTCATGGGTACTGATGCGCCAAAGATCGATCTCCCGCCAATGTTGGCCAACACTGCAGGGGCTGTGCTGGACCTTTTCCATCGTGTGTTTCGTATTGATCGTGAACCGCTTGTTTCGAGATATTTAGCGCAGCAGTTGAGCAATAATTTCCATTTTTCCTCAGAAAAAGCCAAGAAGCTCCTCGGCTATTCTCCCGGGGTGAACTGGCAGGAGGGGATAAAGAAGACTGTTGAAGCCTACCTCCGGGAAAACAGAACGCCACGTTGACAACGAGTATTGGAGGCTCTACAGTACTATGCAATGGAAACCACCAACGGCACGAACGGTCTCGCAGTAATTCCTGTCGATCTCCAGGACAAAAAGGGAATAAAAGATTTTATCAAGTTTCATTATGAGGTATACAAGGACGATCCTAACTGGGTAGCGCCATTGATAATCGACTACCTTGAACGTCTCAATCCCAAAAAGCATCCATATTTTCTCCATTCACAGGTGCAGCCGTTTGTCGCGCTCCGTGACGGTAGAATAGTCGGAAGAATCACGGCTCACGAGAATACAAAGCATGTTGAGCATCACGGGGAGAAGGTGGGTTTCTTCGGTTTTTTCGAGTGTGAAAACGATCAGGAGACGGCTAACGCGCTTTTTGATACCGCGGGGACATGGCTACGGGAGCGAGGGCTCGAAACGATGCGCGGACCGGCAAGCTACTCGGTAAACGGAGACCCTATCGGGCTTCTGGTTGAGGGATTTGATTCTCCACCCGTTGTCGGGATGTCATACAATCCCGAGTACTACGTTAGCCTCGTCACCGGAGCGGGCTTTGAAAAAGTGCAGGATCTCTACGCCTATTACTTCAAGGTAACAAAGGATTATCCCGACAGGTTCAGACATATCGCCAAGCGTGCGATGCGGGATCCTAAGCTCTGTTTTCGCAAAGTTCGAATGAAGGACCTTCGCAAGGAGATAGAGAACCTCAAGTTTATTTACAACGAGGCGCTTTCTGAAAACTGGGGTGCCGTGCCGATGACCGACGAGGAGTTCGATCATTTTGCAGGAGAGTTGAAGCTTGCTGCAGACGCTGATGTCACGTTGGTTGCAGAATATGACGGAAAACCGGTGGGATTATCGCTGGTTTTCAAAGATTTCAACCAGGCATTGCGGCCGGTAAAAGGCCGTCTTCTGCCTTTTGGAATATTCAAACTTCTTCTCATGCGGAATAAGATTACATTTTGCAGGCAGCCGGTGTTGGGAGTGCTCGAACCTTACAGAAACCGCGGTATCGATATCGCCCTGTACGTGGAATCCATGGACCTCGGCTACAATAAGGGATACAGGGATGCGGAGTTGTCCTGGGTACTCGAGAGCAATGTTATGATGACCAAGATTCTCGAACATCTGGGTATGAAGCACTACAAGACATACCGCATGTACGACAAGGACATACGGTAACGGTCATTCGGGATCAAGACGCCGTTCCAACCATCGGCAATCTATCTCCTGTATATCGATGGCGGTACCTGCGCCGTTCCAGCAAAGCGAGCCGAAAATATTCTCCGATAGCTCGAAATCGATGAGTCGGAGCTCATCGGTATCCCCATATAGCTTTGGCGCAATAGAAAAAACGCCTGCATCTGTCTCGAGGGGAACGGTGAATCTGTTCATATCACCGGCGATAGTTCCGTGGTAGTATTTCACTACAGCTTCTTTTCTCGTCCAGAGTCTGAAAAATGCCTCCGGGACAAGATGAGCGGGCAGTCTCGTGAACCAGCTGTGCTCATCTTCTGAACACGCATACGCTACGAGCCTCTGCATATCTTTCACCGGCCGGATCTTCTCGATATCCACACCCACGCGCTTTTCTTTGGCGATGGCGATGATCGTTGTATCTTTCGCATGCGACAGACTAAACCGCAAACAGCAACCGTCACCGCAGCGCACATCTAACGGCGCTCCCGATGCCTCAAACAGCTTTTCCGGCACGTAGTTGCCCGCCAGCGCTCTGAGAAGTGCGCGCAGCACTGATCTCGCTGCAACGAAGCGGCGGCGGATGCTGTTGTTATCCAGACGTGTTAGTTTGCTTTTTTCTTTCTCCGGCAATGTTGCAACAAGTTTTGCCTCGGAAAAATGAGAGAACAGCCTGTTGCTTTCGATTACGACCAACAGCGGCTTTGTGGCTATGGAAAGGTCCCTGAAGGGTAGTTGTTCATCCATAAGATACATTGACTCTGTAAGCGGATACATGTAATTTTTCGAGACAACTAAGGTTTTGCATCGTTATGTATGGAGATATATGAAAAAAGTACTCATTCCCTATTTCCTTGCAGGATCAGGACACCTCGTTTCGGCGACTGCAATTCAACACTACCTTCGTAAGAAAAGACCATCATGGGAGGTCCGGCTCTTTGAACCGTCGGAAGAACTGGGTCTTGAGCCTCTCGACGGGTTATACAAGCGGTCGTGGAATGCAATTCTCAAGAGACCGATACTCAGTGCCGTCATCTTCTTTCTCGCCGAGAACATTTTCAGCTTTATACCGTACGTCGTCAACAGACGTGTAATCAGGGCCGCGACACCGGCAATGAGCGAGTTTCTCAACGCGTATAAGCCGGATTTTGTTATTACGACTCACTGGGGTTGCGGCCATGTGGCGGCCGAGGCGATGAAGGCGGGAGCTCCCGTCTGTCCGCT
>CAZHXC010000146.1:0-5219 GCA_964536145.1 uncultured Spirochaetales bacterium
ATTAGCCAGGACGGTGTGCAACTGGTTGCCAGGATTGGAAAGGCCCTCGACCATCCGATTCGCATCAGGGCGCTTGCTGCCTTGAGGGAACGGGAGCTTTGCGTCTGCGAGCTGATCGAGCTATTCGGGCTTTCGCCGTCGACCGTTTCAAAGCACATGAGCATAGTCGCTGATGCAAGGCTCGTTGATCGCAGAAGAGTCGGCAAATGGACCCACTATTCGCTTCCCGAGAATCCGCCGGAGCCCGTCGCCCATGCGCTTGCAATGGTTATGTCACTTGTCGATGAAGATCCGCTGATTCTCCGGGACCGGGAGCACATCCCGGAAATCGATTGTTCCTTGGAGGTGTAATGTTTTTATGAGTCGGAAGATACAGGTTCTCTTTCTCTGTACCGGCAACTCCTGCCGGAGCCAGATGGCCGAGGGATGGGCCCGACACCTGAAGGGCGACATCATTGAACCGCATTCTGCCGGAATCGAAACTCACGGGCTGAATCAGAAGGCCGTGCGGGTGATGAGGGAAGCCGGTGTTGATATTTCGAAGCAACGGTCGAAGCACGTTGAAGAGTTGCTCGACTTTCCCTTTGAATACGTCGTCACTGTTTGTGACCATGCCAACGAGAGCTGCCCGGTTTTCCCGAGACCGGTGAAACGTGTGCACGTTAGTTTCGATGATCCGGCGCGGCTCGAGATAACCGCCGGAAATGAAGATGAAGCCCTCGCCGAATACCGGCGGGTGCGTGATGAAATAAAAGCATTTATTGAAACATTGCCGGAAGTTTTGGAGGAGTAAATGAGTGACGAAAAAACTGTAGAACAGTCCGGAAACGAGCTTGGGTTCTTCGGCAGATACCTCACCGTATGGGTGATTCTCTGCATCCTCGCAGGGATAGGTCTGGGGAGGATAGCGCCGGGCGTTGCCCAATTTCTCGATGGTTTGGCGATCTACTCGAAGGGAGCGCCGGTGGTCTCCATTCCCATCGCGGTGTGTCTTTTCTTTATGATGTTCCCGATCATGGTGAAGATTGACTTTGCGGAAGTTATCAAGGCCGGCAAAAACATTAAACCCGTCGGGCTGACGCTCTTCATCAACTGGGCGATCAAGCCGTTTACCATGTACGCTATCGCGCTCTTCTTCCTTGGTGTGGTGTTCCGCGGGCTGATTGGCGTTGACGCAGTTGATCTCGTGAAGCTGCCGTTCGGTCTCGATCTTCCGGTGGGAGGTGAATATGGGGCGGGAACCGTGGTGCTGGCTGATGGTGTAAAGATGCTCGAAGTACCGCTGTGGCGGAGTTATCTCGCGGGGGCAATCCTACTCGGCATCGCACCGTGTACCGCGATGGTGCTGGTATGGGGCCATCTGGCAAAGGGAAACGACGGTCACACCCTGGTGATGGTGGCGATTAACTCCCTCACCATGCTCGTGCTCTACGGAGTGCTTGGCGGATTCCTTCTCGGCGTCGGCCGGCTTCCCGTTCCCTGGCAGGCGCTCGTACTTTCGATCAGCATTTACGTTGCCCTGCCTCTGGTTGCGGGTTATCTCGTTCGGCACTGGATAGTATCGGCGAAGGGTATCGACTGGTTCAAGCAGCGCTTTCTCCCGATTTTATCGCCAATCACGACCATCGCGTTGTTGATTACGCTGATTCTGCTCTTCTCGTTCAAGGGCGACGTGATTATCGCCAATCCTCTCACAATCGTATATATCGCCGTCCCGTTGTTCATCCAGACCATGCTTATCTTCTGGTTGGGATATGGGCTCGCAAAGCTGCTTAAGCTGGAATACAAAGATGCAGCTCCGTCGGCGTTGATAGGCGCTTCAAACCACTTTGAAGTTGCTATCGCTACGGCGACCATGCTCTTTGGTCTTTCCTCGGGAGCATCTCTGGCGACGGTTGTAGGGGTGCTGATCGAGGTGCCGGTGATGCTGCTGCTTGTGAGGATCAGCCTGCGTACACAAAACTCATTTGCAAAGGAGAAATCATCATGATTGACGAAAGAAAAAAGGAAGCCGTACGAAATCGCTATGCGGCAATCGTCAGAACAGAGTCTTCAGGCTGTTGCGGGGAGACCTCATGCTGCGGCGACTCCGGCGCCGCGCTCAAGAGCTCGCGCATAGGCTACTCGGTCGAAGAGATGGACGTTCTCCCGGAAGGCGCGAACCTCGGCCTCGGATGCGGGAATCCGACCGCATTGGCCGGGATCAAGGAGGGGGAAACGGTTGTCGATCTCGGTTCCGGCGCCGGAATCGACTGTTTTCTCGCTGCTCGCCGTGCCGGTGCTTCGGGCCGGGTTATCGGCGTTGATATGACCCACGAGATGCTGTCACGTGCAAGAAACTACGCCGAGAAGGAGAACTACGAGAATGTCGAGTTCAGGCTCGGTGAGATCGAACACCTTCCTATAGCCGATGCAACAGCGGACCTCATCATATCGAACTGTGTTATCAATCTTTCCACTGACAAAGCACAGGTCTTTTCAGAGGCTTTCAGGGTGCTCAAGCCCGGCGGCCGTCTGACGGTGTCGGACATCGTGCTGAATGGAGAGTTGCAGGAAGCGGTACGGAATAACGATGAGGCCTACTGTGCCTGCATTTCAGGAGCCGTAGAACGAAGTACGTATCTCGAGCTGATCCGCGCCGCCGGCTTCGAAGACATCCGCGTGGAGACCGAATCGCCCTTTGGCGACGATATTGTGGTGGAGACAGAAGACGGCGAGGTGGCTGTACCGAAGGGTGTGGCGGTGAGCGTAAGCGTGACGGCGGTCAAACCTTAGGCCGCCGGGAGGTCGCAGGACCGACCACCTACTTGCGGATCTGACAAGGCGGCTTTCCCGGCTACGCGGTCAACTCGAAGAAGGCGCAAAGAAGACAGGGCGGTCGAAATTTGGCGAAATTAGCCGTGAAGGCGCCGCCCTGGTGGTTCTCATCGGGCCTCCGAACAGCGGCAAATCCTCTTTTGTTCAGGCACTCACAAACGCCAAGGTAGAAGTAGCGGATTATCCTTTCACCACACCAATGATGAGTCCCGACATGGTGCCGTATGAGGACGTGCTTATCGAGCTTGTCGATACGCCTCCGGTTACCGAGGATTATATGCACGGGCAGGTGCTCGGCATCGTCCGCAGCGCAGACGCGGTTGCCATTGTCGCCGATCTTGCATCGGATTCGTTGATAGACGATATCGTTGTAGTTTTCAGACAGGCTTTGGACTTCGCAGACTCACCGCCATCACCGCCGCTGAAATTGCAAGCCCTATACCAAGTAGGAACGCGGCAAAATAGCTCCCGGTGGCGTCGAAGATGATGTCTCCAACAACGGTACCCAAAGAGCAGCCGGCGGCCCAACCAACACCCACGAGACCGGTAATCGTTCCCACCGAACGCAAACCGAAAAACTCGGCTATGAGGGATGCGAGAGGCGGGGTGGCGCCGCCGATACCCAGACCCAGAAGCGCTGAGGCGAGATAGAAGAGCCAGGTTTGACCGGCAAAAGCAAAGATGACGAGAGCGAGGGCCTCCGTTCCGATGAAAAGCAGCAGCGTGAAGGTGCTGCCGCGCCGGCTTGCGATACCCCCGGCAAAAAGCTTGGCTGCGATATTCGCGCTGCCCATGAAGGTGAGAGTGAAGGCGGCTGCGGAAGCGCTGACACCGGTATCGACGGCGTGGGCCGCGATGTGCATACCCGCCATAAAAAGCATGCTTGCCTGAGCAATGTTGATGAAGAACAGAAGCCAGAAGCGTGGGGTACGGATGACCTCCGCAAAACGCATGTCCCGGGGAGGAGCTGTTTCCGCTTTCTGATCCGTGCCGGACCCACTCGGTTGCACAACCTCTTTTGGCGGATAGCGTCGGCAAAGTATCACCGCGGGCAGGCTTACCACGCCAATTATCAGAGCAACGATGATGTAAGCCGTTTGCCAACCCAAGGTTTGGATAAAGTAGTTCGCCAGAGGCGGCATAAACATCTGGCCTACGCCGATACCGCCGGTGACGATACCGATTGCCAGCACTCGCTTTTTCGTGAACCACCGGGCCGTGGTAGAAACAAGCGGTGTCCAGACTGAGGCTGTATTTACCGCCGTAATGGCAAACCCGGCATACAGATGCCAGAGCTCACTGGTCTGTGAAATAACTATATAGCCGCCGACGCCTGCCAGGGCGCCAAGCAATACCACTATGCGCGGACCAAGACGATCGGTCATGATCCCCATGCCAACCGCAAGAAGACCGCTTATCCAGAGTGATAGAGCCAGTGGACTCGAGGTGGTTGCCCGCTCCCAGCCAAACCACTCGGACATTGGCTTCAGGAAAACACCAAATGCGAAATTAGCACCGTAGGCAACTGCCATCACCAGGGTGAAGGCAACCACCAACACCCAACCGTAGTAGAATTTGCGTTGAATCAATTTACACCTTATATAGTGATCCGAAAATTGTGGTAATCCGTCAGCAGACCCGCGTAACGACGCAAATTGCCCGGATAACGCCCCTTTTCGTGCTGCATAGGGCCGTTTTTCGCCATTACCACAATTTTCGGATCACTAAACACACCTTAAAAATACGCTTCCGGGTCTTTCCTCGCACGACAATTTGCGTACAACCAACCGGTTACTTTTCTAATACCACTATCTTCCATGACGCGCGCTCCTGACGAGCAATTCTTTACACAAGCGCAGCATAGGATACAGGCATCGCTGTTTGTCATGACTCGGTCTGTTAAGGATATCGCACCCATGGGACAAACTTCAACACACGTTCCACAGAAGCCGCAGCTCTCCGCTATTGTAACCGGAGAAATCCCGCTCCGTGGCTGATATTCCCTGTACGGTTTTTTCCCGGGTATCTCGAGCGGCACGTCCGGCAAAACGGCCTCCAGACTATCAAGTTTCTCCCGTATCGACTGACCGAATGCCCTTGCTGTTCTCAGGTCCGCGGTGTCAGGCCGGCCATAGGCAATCGGCTCCGCCACGCTGGAGAACGAATGCTCGCCAATGAATGCCGCGGCTGCTACAGGCACAAAACCCGCGTCAACGGCTATATCTCTCAATTCGAGCAAAGCGTCTTCGTACTCCCGGTTGCCGTACACAGCGATTACCACCGCCGGGGTTTCGTTGCCGCGCACGCGCCGGAGACGCTTTGCAGCTTCTACAGCAATCCTGCCACCGTAAACGGGTGCACCGATGATTGCGAGCTCTCTGTTTATCTCGGTGATTTCCTCC
>CAZHXC010000146.1:5229-7604 GCA_964536145.1 uncultured Spirochaetales bacterium
CCCGGCGGCCTGAGGAGGCGTCAGGTCGTGTTGTTCGGTAATGCCGATCGATGTTCCATCTGCCACCGCGCAGAGTACTTTACGAGTCGTCTGCGTGGGCGAGAAGAAAATGAGAATCTGGCTGACTATCTCCATGGTCGGCCATCATACAGTTTTTTTGCGGCGGTTTCTATCGCTTTCCACCATCGGTTGACACTTCAGCTCGATTGTAACTACCATTTACCCGGTGATCTGAAAACCGATCCGGCATCCGGATCTTCGTGTGCTACACAAAGGCGTCGATTTTGGGTTACCGGCTGAGCTAAACAATATGTCCCGGCGTTTCTTGCGGGGATTTGCCAAAAGGGGGAGAAATTATGGCCAAAGTTGGATTGGCACGTGGAAAAAAGAGTTATGATGCCGTGAGAAAGGCGCTCGATTTGTTGGCGGATGATGTGCAAATTCCGCAGGACAGGCCGATACTGGTAAAACCGAATCTCGTCTCGGATACCGTTGAGCTTGCGGCTACACCTGTGGACGCGGTGCGGGCGGTACTCGATTTCTTGAAGAGTCTTGGCGCCAAAGACTTTATCATCGGAGAGGGAACCGCAGGCCCGGAGGGCAAAACGATGGATGGCTTCGAGCGTTTCGGGTATCTCCCGCTTCAGGATGAGTACGGTATCGAGCTTCAGGACTTGAATAAGAGCGACGACTTTGTTGTATTTGAAGCCTTTGATGCGGATCTGAATCCTGTTCACATCCGGTTGTACAAGATCTACTTCGATACATTCGTTGTCCCGGTCGCGCGGATGAAAACTCACCTCCAGGCCATCGTAACGCTGAGCATCAAGAATGCCGCAATCGGAAGTATTTACAACCCTGATCGTCATTCTCTTGCGTGGCACGATCCGGAAATTGGTAAGTTTTCCCATGATCCAAAGCCGATCAATCTCTACCTCGCAAGGTTTGCACATACCATCATGCCGCAGCTCGCCGTGATAGACGGTGTTGTCGGCATGGAAGGCAAAGGTCCGGTAGCAGGCACACCTGTTGAATCAGGCGTTGCGCTTGCCGGGACCAATGCTTTGGCTACCGATATCATCGGTAGCGAGGTGATGGGCTTTGACTACCGAACCGTTGGCTATCTCTGGTATCTGAGCGAGATAATGGAGATGGAGCGGGAAAATATCGATGTTGCCGGTGATAACCCCCGGGATTGCATCACCCGTTTCAAACCTTACGAACGGATGCAGGCTATCCTCCCGTGGTGGGTGGAGAACTGGCAGGAGCTCCTGAACGGGGACTATATCAAGTCGCCCACCGGCGATGACCGGAAGGTGCTGCAGCCTTAGGCCGGTCTTCTGATGAAGAAAGCGCCGACACACGCAATAAACGGGAATGCCGATGAGAGCAACAGTATTTCACGGTATCCGCCCAGTAGGTCATAGGCGGACCCAAATACGAGAGGACCGATCGCCGTACCTACCACGTTGATAGCAGCGGTTGCCCCCAGTATTCCCCCGATATACTTCCGGCCGAAAATGCGGGCGGTAATAATGCCGTTGCAGAAGAATACCGCCCTGCCCGCGGTACCTGCCAGGACGGCGTAGAGAAAGGCCATGCCGCGGTTCTGTAAGAATGCGAGCAATATGAGCGCCACCACTTGCGCACCGCATACGGTGGCGAGTACAAACTTCAACTTCCTGATTCTGTCGAGGACAAAACCCATAGCAAGCGAAGCTCCAAGCCCGATAAGCGGACCCATGCTCAGGATTTGTGCGGCAAAGGTCATCGTGAGCCCGGCCTGCTCGAAAATGGAGACAAAATGGAGAATGATCCCGGTTCCGTTCATCGACGACTGAAATACGCTAAAAGCCAGTATCCAGTACACGATTGTGCGAAGCGCCTCTTTTTGCTTGAAAGAGCCTTTTTCCAACTCGGCGGCCGGCAAGCTGTCATCTTCCCGGGGCGTGCGCGTTCCGTCAATCTGCTGCCCGACGTCCTCGGGGCGGCTGACGAAAAGCAGCAACGCAATGGGGATGTAGATAATCCACATCCCGGCGCCAAGGACACGGAACGCCTGCCGCCAGCCGAATTCTTGTATCAGAAAATTGTTGATGAGGGGGAACAAACTGCCCCCGGCCGTTCCGCCAAGGCTCACAAGCATGATGGCAAACCCTCGCCTGCGATCGAACCACTGGGGGCCGAGTGTTTCTGCAGAAAGGCTGAGTGCGCCTTTTCCTGAAAACCGTGCAAGAAAGAAACCGATGAAAAGAACGAGTTGTGTTGTAGCGATGCTATTGACAAGACAGCCTGCACTGAGCAGCGCTGCCGCAGTCAGCGCGGTCGGTTTTGCTCCAAATCGATCGATGAAGCGCCCGACAAAGAACATGCAC
>CAZHXC010000147.1:0-7579 GCA_964536145.1 uncultured Spirochaetales bacterium
TAATGATGGCCAACAATGAAGTAGGTACGGTACAGGACATTAGAGAGATAGCAAGAATTGCCCACGAACACGGAGCACTTGTCCATACCGATGCGGTGCAGGCCGTCGGAAAGCTGCCTTTGAGTGTGCGGGACCTTGATGTGGATTTTTTGAGTTTCTCCGCACATAAGCTGTACGGACCAAAAGGCGTTGGTGTTTTGTACGCGCGTCGTGGCGCTCCCTTTTGTACGTTCATTCATGGGGGGCATCAGGAAGAAGGAAGACGAGCCGGTACGCTCAACACCTTAGGCATCATTGGCCTGGGGAAAGCTGTTGAGGTTGCTTCGCGGGAAATGCCCGAACGTGAAGCTCGGGTAAAAGCGTTGCGGAACAAACTAAAGGAAGGGATCGAGGCCTCCATTCCGGATATCCACGTAAACGGCCATCCCACCGACAATCTCGCGGGTACGTTGAACGTTTCATTCCGCGGGTCCGAGGGAGAGGCAATACTGCTCTATCTCGATATCGAAGGTATCGCAGTTTCGACAGGCTCCGCCTGTGCCTCCGGCTCCCTCGATCCGTCTCATGTGCTGCTCGCCACGGGGATCGACGCCGAGCTTGCTCACGGTTCTATCAGATTCAGTCTCGGTGGCTTTAACACGGAAGCGGAAGTGGATTACGTGCTCGATAAGCTGCCGCAGGTCATAGCAAAAATCAGAGGTATGTCGACGATGTACGCAAAGGCGGGAGGGAAGCGATGAGTACGCAATTCAACTGGATGTATTCCGAAGTGGTCAAAGATCATTTCGTCAATCCGAGAAATGTCCTCGAGGAGGAGAACTATCCGGCGGACGGCGAGGGAGTTGTCGGCAATATCAAATGCGGCGATCAGATGTACATTGTCATCAAAGTGGAAGATGACGTTATTACCGACTGCAAGTGGAAGACTTACGGATGCGCAAGCGCAATAGCGAGCACATCGATCCTCTCGGAGGCCGTTATCGGCATGAAGCTCGATGAGGCGTATCACATAAAGCCGAAAGACATTGCCGATCGTCTTGGCGGATTGCCTGAACACAAGATCCACTGCTCGGTACTCGGGGACAAGGCGCTCCGGGCGGCGATAGAGGATTATTACAGGAAAACCGGCAGAGAGGAGCTCATCGAAGAGCAGGAAGCGACAATTATCTGCCAGTGCATGAACGTCACCGATGTGGATATCGAAACGGCGGTGAAAAACGGCGCAAGAAGCTATGCCGATCTGCAGCACATGACCAAGGCCGGTACCGTGTGCGGGCAGTGCAAGAATGAGTCGGAGGAGCTGCTCCACCAGTACGTTCACATGTACGCTGAATAGCGATAATAGTTGCCGGCGACCGCTTACCGTGCATCTCTTGCCGTCTGTTATTTTCCGCCGGCCGCTAAAAGATTACTCCAAAGACGGTGTCGGTCTTTTCGATATTCTCTCGCAGCTCGCGAGCCGCATCGGTATGAAGACCTTTGGCGCCGACTGAGCGCCTTATTTTTTTGAGCTGGTTGTGAACTCCGTCAAATGCGGCCGCCACCCAAAGATCATCATCCATCGCCGTCTCAAACACGTTGACTACGCCGCTTACGAGGTTGTTGATTTCGGCGCCTTTTTCGCCTTGCTCCGAGGCGCTCTCGAGGAACTCATGCAACAGTGAGCGAAACTCATCGAGCTTGGCAGAAACCTTCTTGAACCGATCCTTCGTAAAATTGAGCTTCTTTCTGTAGTGAGCGGTGGCGATGAGAAAGAACCGCAGATGTTTCGGCTCATACCCTTGTTCAAAGAGGTCATCGGGATAGAGGATATTTCCGCGGCTCTTTGACATCGGTGTGCCGTCTACGATGAGGTGGGCGCCATGGAGGAAATAGTTGGCGAAGTTTTTGCCTGAATAGGTTTCCATTATCGCGATATTGTAATCGTGGTGTCTGTAGATGTTGTCTATACCACCGCAGTTGATGTCGATCTGAGTGCCCAGGCTCTGCAGGATCATCGCGGGATCCTGAATATTCCATGCAGGCCGCCCGGGGCCGATTTCAGTGTCCCAGTATGCGGATCTGTCGGTCTGATTCTCCTGACCGTGCCAGAGGATGAAGTCCCCCCGGTTCCAGCGGTTGCCGTTGTAAGTATCCTTTTTGAATCTTACCTTGCGCTTTGGCCATTTGCTCATGTCGAGTCCGTACAGCCTGCCGAATCCATCGTGCTTCAAAGGATCAAAGAAGACATCTCCTTCATGCCAATAGGCGACTCCCTTATCTACAAGGGTCTTTATGATCTCCACCGCTTCATCGACGCTTGTGGAAGACCGTGGAATCTCAGCGGGAAGCCCAATTCCAAGCATCTCGGTCTCCCTGAAAAAACAGTCGTGGACTAAGGCGGTGATCTCTTCAACGCTTCTCCCCTTGTTTTCGGCTTCCACGATGGTCTTGTCTTCAACATCGGTGAAATTTATGACTCTGTCGACTTCATATCCGAGATATCGGAGATACCTGACTAGAATGTCTTCATAGAGAAATGTTCGGTAGTTCCCGATATGCGGGCGTCTGTAGGTAGACGGCCCGCAGGTGAACACTTTTGCTTTTCCTGGAACCATGGGCTTAAAGGTATCCTTTGCCCGGCTCATCGTATTGTAGAGTTTCAGATTCATGCTCCTCTCAGACTGTATGGATAATATGATACCAAAACTGGAGGTTGTGCGTCAAAGCGCTCGCAGCAGCGGCGGCGGCGCTTCCGGGCGCCGGGTGCGGGGATGGGGAGGCGATTTCAAATGAGGAAAATCTTGTCGAATGCGGTGAATATGCGTACACTATTGAAGAAGGCGGAGGGCGGTAATGCCGGGATTCAAGGATTCGAAGATAACGAACGTTCTTGAAGAGAACAAACACGATATCAGCGAACCCGATATGTATCGAGTACTGCTGCACAACGACCACTACACAACCATGGATTTTGTGGTGGAAGTACTGCAAACCGTATTCCAAAAGCATCTGCTTGAAGCAACGAAGATTATGCTGGATGTCCACAGGAAGGGGATAGGCACCGCCGGTACATATACGATGGATATCGCCAAAACCAAAACAAGACAGGTAAAGCAAATGGCAAAGGCAAGGGAGTTCCCCCTGCATTGTACATTTGAGAAGGTATAAGAAGCTATGAGAATTAGTGAAGAAGTTCAGGGAATCATAAATGCCGCGTATCAGGACGCAAAACAGCGGAGCCATGAGTATCTCACCGCTGAGCACGTGTTGTATGCTGCCTCCTTTTTCGATCTTTCCCGCGAATTGCTGGCAAGTTGCGGGGCGGACCCCGATGAAATAAAAAAGCTGCTCGAAGAGCATCTTGAAAAACACGTTCCGGTTGTGAAGGATTCGGAACCGATTCAGTCACAAGGATTCGAGGACGTCATACAACGGGCGCTTTTTCATACGGAGGCTTCACAGAAAGAAATTGTAGATGTCGGGGATATCCTCGTGTCTATTCTTGACGAAGAGCAGTCCTTTGGCGCCTATTTTCTCAAAAAATCGGGTGTAACCCGATACAACCTGCTCAAGGTGATATCCCACGGTGGGATTCTGCAACAGCCGGAGGCCGGTGAGGAAGAGTTTACCGGAGGGGCTGCGGAACCGGAAAGCGAGGAGGCGGAAGCGGAAGGCGGCAAGAAACGGAAGAAAAAGGATGCCCTTTCTCAGTTTACCCGCGACCTCACGGAAGCCGCGAGAAACGATGAGCTCGAGCCGCTCATCGGCAGGGAGGTAATCCTCGAGCGAAGCATTCAGGTGCTGTGCCGCCGCCTCAAGAACAACCCTATTCTTGTCGGTGATCCCGGAGTGGGAAAGACGGCGGTTGCCGAGGGGCTCGCCACGAGGATAGCCGAAGGCACGGTGCCGCAGGTGTTGAAGGAGTATTCGCTTTATGCGCTCGACATGGGAGCATTGCTCGCCGGTACGAGGTATCGCGGTGACTTTGAGGAACGCTTGAAAGCGGTTATTTCCGAGCTCGAGAGACGGGAAAACGTGATTCTCTTTATCGATGAGATCCACACGATTGTAGGTGCCGGCGCGGTTTCAGGCGGATCGATGGATGCGTCGAATCTTTTAAAGCCGGCGCTCCAGGCCGGTCATATCAGATGCATGGGATCAACGACCTATGACGAATACAAAAAATTCTTTGACCGTGACCGTGCCCTTTCACGGCGGTTTCAGAAGATAGAGGTAAAAGAGACCTCACCCGATGAGACTTATGAAATACTTCTCGGGCTGAAAGAACGGTACGAAACCTATCACGATGTTACCTATACGGAGGCGGCGTTGAGGGCGGCGGTCGATTTGTCGGCCCAGTATATCAACGACAGATTTCTTCCTGACAAGGCGATCGATGTGATAGATGAAGCGGGTGCGTACATGCGGATACAGGCATACAAGGATGGCGCGGAAACCCATTACACCCTCGATGAGGGTCAGGTCGAGCGCATTATCGCCAAAATAGCCCAGATTCCCGAACGGTCGGTCTCCGGCTCGGAGAAGGACAGACTCAAGAACCTGGAAGCGGAATTGAAGAAACGGATCTACGGTCAGGATGAGGCGGTAGATTCGGTCGTGCAGGCGGTAAAACGCTCCCGGGCGGGTTTCCGGCAGCCGGACAAGCCGGTGGCAAACTTCCTGTTCGTTGGACCGACAGGTGTCGGGAAGACCGAGCTCGCGAGACAGCTTTCAGACATCATAGGTGTACCGATGCACCGGTTCGACATGAGCGAGTATCAGGAGAAACACACGGTTGCGCGGCTTGTCGGTTCTCCTCCGGGCTATGTAGGTTACGAGGAGGGCGGTCTGCTGACCGACGCCATCAGGAAGACGCCCCACGCGGTGCTTCTTCTCGATGAAATAGAGAAGGCACATCAGGATGTCTTCAACGTGTTGTTGCAGGTTCTCGATTACGCCACACTGACCGACAACGCCGGTAGAAAGGCTGACTTCAGAAACGTCATTATTATCATGACATCGAACGCCGGCGCACGGGACATCGGAAAGGCGCTCATCGGATTTGGAGAGCGACGAGTAAGTGAAAGCGCGGTAAAGGACGCGGTGGAACGGACCTTTTCGCCGGAGTTCAGAAACCGGCTCGACAAGATCGTCTCCTTCAACGCACTCGATGAGGACATCGTTCTCCAGATCGTGGATAAGGAAATCCGCTTTTTCGCGGACCAACTCGCGGAGAAGAATGTCGAGATCGAAGTTACCGAAAAGTGCCGCAAGTGGATAGCCCGTGAAGGTTTCTCCAACGAGTTTGGCGCTCGAAATGTTGCGCGGCTCGTGCAGGACAAGATCAAATCTTACTTCGTGGATGAGGTGCTCTTTGGAGAGCTATCCGAAGGGGGCCGTGCCGTAGTCGATATGAAAGACGATGAAATCGTGGTGACCGTGGTTGAAAAGCCCGCCCCCGGCGCCGCTGAGCCGGAAGAATCAGGCGTTGCAGAGGGCCGGGATGGCGAGGGCCTCACCGATGCCGTGGAAGCGAGCGAGGTGCACACAGGTGAAGTGAAGACAGACGATCTACAAACGGGCGATGCGCAGGACGGTGGAGACTGATTTCCCGTACTTCGACGAACACGCGGTATATAGATTTCCGCCTCCCGACGCGGCCACCAAACACGGCATTGTAGGGGTCGGCGGAAATCTTTCGCCGGGGATGCTGCTTTCAGCTTACAGCCAGGGTGTCTTCCCCTGGTATTCTGAAGGGGAGCCGCTTTTGTGGTGGAATCCCGACCCGAGGTTTGTACTTTACCCCGAGCGCTTACACGTTTCCAAATCCCTCTCGAAGATCCTGAAAAAACGCAAGTTCTCTTTCACGTTCGACCGGGAGTTCGGGGAGGTCATCGAGCACTGCAGCCGGATAGAGAGACCCGGGCAGGACGGCACCTGGATTACCGGCGATATGATAGACGCCTATGTGGAGCTCCACCGGCTCGGGTTTGCCCACTCCCTCGAGGTTTGGAGCGATGGACATCTTGCCGGCGGTCTCTACGGCGTTTCACTTGGCCGGGTTTTTTGCGGTGAGTCTATGTTCACTCTCGAAAGCGGAGCATCGAAGACCGCTTTTGTGCACCTCGTCCGGACTCTGTATCCGCTGAATTTTCATCTGATTGACTGCCAGGTGAGAACCGATCATCTCGTTTCGATGGGCGCGGAGGAGATCCCCAGAGCGGAGTATCTCCGTCTGTTGGGAAAAGCCCTCGAGCATCCGACAATCCGCGGCTCCTGGACGGAGTTGACCGGTGCGGGTTGAACGATGCGGGATAGTGTACCGGGCTTCCCGCGTTGGATCGCCGGTTGTATCGCATCGGCGCGGCGCTACGGTTTTGTGAGTCTTTCGAGCTGCGACAGGAGGCCGATCGCTTCATCCCGGGAGTTGCCGCAGTATTCCGGTGTCGGTGTGAAGTTTCTGCAGACATCGGGATATTCCGTGCTCATCCATATCTTACAGGTGCGCGAGGCGGCATCGAAATGAATACAGGGAGTGAACGCCGGCTTTCCATCGGGCATTCCAGGTATTGGAGAGGAGATCGAAGGTATAACGCAGCAGACGCCGCAATCACTTCTGCATTTCATATCCGGGTGATAGTATACCAATGTCCGCGGCACTGAATCCACCAATATGACAGGTAAGGCAGTACTTCGAGTAGAAAATCTCACCACATCTTTCAGCACATCCTCCGGGCGCGTGAGAATCGTGGACGGGATCGGGTTTGAGCTATACCCGCACAGAACTCATGGACTACTCGGTGAATCAGGCTGTGGAAAAACGGTGACAAATCTTTCAATCATGCGGCTGCTCCCCGCTGACGGTGCCGTTACCGGCGGAAGTATCATCTACCGTGATCGTGATATCCTCACCCTGGCCGAATCCCGGATGCGCCATCTCCGCGGCGGAAACATTTCGCTCATCTTCCAGGAACCCTCCGCGTCTTTCAACCCGTACCTGAAGATCTCCACGCAGATGATCGAGACGATAAGTCTTCACAGAAAAGTGCGCAAACAAAAAGCGCGCGGGATAGCCGCAGGATTGCTCGGAGCAGTAGGGATCGCGGAACCGGAGCGCCGGATAGACGATTTCCCGCATCAATTTTCCGGTGGTATGCTCCAGCGCGTCCTGGTAGCCATGGCGGTCGCTTGTGAAGCCGATGTGATACTCGCGGATGAACCGACCTCGGATCTCGATCTCACTTCTCAGGACAAGGTCCTCGATCTTTTACAATCGGTATCCCGCCGCAACGGTGTATCGGTGCTCCTCGTGACCCATGATCTTGGTGTGGCCGCGAGGATGTGTGATACGGTTTCAGTGATGTATGCGGGCAGGATTGTGGAGTCGGCGCCGGTCATCGAGTTCTTCAAAGACCCAAAGCATCCGTATTCACAGGATCTCTTGCGGGTGTCGCGAACGCTGAATCCGGAGAAGGCCGGCCCGGGGATACCGGGAGATCCGCCGGATTTTCGTGATCTGCCCTCCGGTTGCGCATACCACCCGCGCTGCCGATACGCAACCGGCGTCTGTATGCAGAAATCGCCGCCGGAGATCCGG
>CAZHXC010000148.1:0-4547 GCA_964536145.1 uncultured Spirochaetales bacterium
GATGTGGAAAACGGACTCGAGCAGGTGGCGGTTGTCAGTGCTGATCCGTTGCTGCTTGTCCGGGTAAATGTTATGGATACTCCGGCAAGCAGAAGAGAGGAGTTCTACGAAAAACTCCTGACGTTGAACGCGTCGGACCTGGTCCATGGCGCCTATGCGCTTGAAGAGGGAAAGGTCATGCTCGTGGCATCGCTGGTGCTGGAAACTCTCGATCTGGAGGAGTTTCAGGCCACTCTGGATGCAATCGGCCTTGCGCTGGCGCAACATTACGCAATACTTTCTGAATACAGAGTAGAAGGAAAAAGGAGCTGACGAATGGGTCTTTTTGATAGATTTAGACGTGTGGTGAAGTCCAACCTGAACGATATGATCAGCAAGGCTGAAAACCCTGAAAAGATGCTCAACCAGCTCATCGTCGATATGAACGAGCAACTGATCGAGTCAAAGAAAAGCGTTGCCTCTGCAATTGCCGATGAGAAGAAGCTCGAACGACTGATGACCCAACAGGTCAACCAGGGCGAGGAATGGGACAGAAAGGCACGCCTGGCGCTCAAAGCCGGTAAAGAGGATCTCGCGAAAGAGGCGCTGTTGAGAAAGCAGGAGTACGCCGGGCTCGCAAAGCAGTACAAGGAGCAATGGGAAGCTCAGCACGCTTCGGTAGAGAAGCTCAAGCAATCGCTGAGAGGGCTTCAGCAGAAAATCGAAGAGGCTCAGCGAAAAAAGAATCTCCTCATCGCCCGGGCCAAACGCGCGGAAGCACAGAAGCGCATTCAGTCGACTATCGGCAACATGGCGGACAACTCCGCCTTTGACGCCTTTGACAAGATGGCCAACAAGGTAGAGCAGATAGAGGCGGAAGTGGATGCAATGGCTGAGATCGAAGACATGTCAACCGACAAGGAAGACATAGAACAGCAGTTTGCCGCTCTCGAGGGCTCCGATGCCAACGCGGATATGATGCTCGAGGACCTCAGAAAACAGATGAGTCAGGAAGGCCTTCTCGAGGACAAAACCGACTCGGGTACGGAAGAATCCCAAGACTGAATCGCTATCCTGCAGAGAGGATTAACTTCATTTACGACGGCGATGAGGTGCTTCGTGCCGGAATAGAGGCGTATCGCCGCCGCTACCCGGGTCTCGATATCACATTCACAAGGCAACCACTCGAGCTCCACCAGGTAAGCTTGTACGTCATCGATGTCACAAGGCTGCGTGAGCTCCCCGCTACCGGTGCTACGGTACCGGTTCTCTGTTACGGCCCGGCAGAAGCGCTCTCCACGGCGTGGGCGGCCGGGTGCAGCGACTATCTCAAGGAGCCCTGGACCAACCATGAGCTCCATTTCAGAATAGAGAAACTTCTTTCGGCAAAGGAGCGGGAGCTCAGGATTGGCGAAGTGGTCATTGGACACACGCAGATGAGCTGCGGTCCGAACAGGTTGCCGATTTCCGCTCAGGAGAGAAAGATACTTGCGCTGCTCTGTAGACATCCGGGTGTTGCGGTGCACCGGGAGGCGTTGTACTACGCCATCTGGGGGAAGACGGGGGATACCTCACGCGTGGTGGATATGCACATATCCAAATTACGGAGAAAGCTTGCCGAGCTCCAGAACGGGTTGCCGGAAACGAACCGCATCGAGCTCAAAACTTTGCGGGGTGAAGGGTATGCCCTTGACTGAACAGTTGTGGACAGAATGTGGATAACAAAGAAATCGTGCCAAGCGTGGTGTTTCTCTGTGCCCTAACGGTGCTTTCCTCTACCCTATAACCGTCAAAACAGCCAAACCTTCGTTTAGTTAAATTGCCTAACTAGTTATGCTAAAAGAAATTAACTGCCGCGTCGGCTCCAAAAAACTCAAAAACCTCTGCTACTGGGCTCGAATCTAATCTTAAGCAGCCTACCGGAGTATAAATTTGTATACCAGTTAGTGTGCACACATTGTGGATAACCCGAGGACTACTCATCTTCCACGAGAACTGCGGTGCCGTAGACGAGAAACTCCGCTGCGCTTTGCATCATACTTGTCGTGGTAAATCTTAAGCCCACGATAGCATTGGCGCCCAAGCTTTCGGCATCCTCGGCAAGGCGGTCGAGCGCCTGTTCGCGGGTCTCTGCCATCATCTTCGTATAGTCAGATATTTCCCCACCGGCTAAGTGTTTAAAACCGGCTAAGATGTCCCGGCCGACGTTTCTCGCCCTGATCGTATTTCCTCTCACCAACCCGAAGACTTTGACGATCTTTCTACCGGGTACGTTGTCCGTAGAGCAGATGATCATTTCATCACCTCTTTATATTTATCGGTTTTACTCTCACGCATCCTGTCGGATATGGTCATCCCGAGCAGGAACAGCACGCCTAAGACAATACCGCCGACGGCAATTTTCATGAAGATGGCTTCTCCGGAATCGGTAAACAGCGAATAGAGCGCATAGCCGATAAGGACAAGGTACGAACCGATAAACAGCGCGAGACCGAGAAACGAAGCAAACCGCCGGCCTCGTTTCTTTTGAAGCTGTTCAAACCACTCCTTTGGTGGCTCGGGGTATTGCAGCCCTTTCATCCTGCGCTGGAGCTTGAGCAGGGAGATATACTCCTCGCGGCACCGGTAACAGCTCTGCATGTGGTCAACCACAGCGTCTATTTCTTCTTCCGGCAATTCATTATCAATCAATGCCTGTGCTTTCAGCTTTGCATCCTTGCATTCCATCAGATCTGTACCTCCAAGAGCAGCTCTCGTAACTGTTTTCGAGCGGTGTAGAGCCGGGACATGACCGTGCCGATGGGAATATCGAGTATTTCCGCTATTTCAGCGTAGCTGCAATCCTGAAACGTCTTCAAGGTCAATATCTCCCGCTGCTTTCCGGGCAGTTTCTCAATCGCTCTGTGCAACTCATCCATCTCCTCGTTCCTGAGCAATTGTGAGGCAGGATCGGGTCCCGGTGAGGCAATCAGCTCCTCCGCGGGAAGAGCGGTGTCCCGCCGCGATGCCTTTTTTGCCGCGTTGATACAGAGATTTCTGGCAATCCTGTAAAGCCACGGATAGAACGACCGTGTGGTGTCAAAGGAACCGATGTTCCTGTAGGCCCTCAGGAACACCTCCTGTACGATGTCAGCCGCGTCATCAACGTTGTGCAGAAACGAATAGGCGGCGTAGTAGATTCTCTTTCCGTAGAGAGACACGAGTTGGGAAAATGCGTCTTTGTCACCGCTCTGCGACAGCGCGATTGCTTTGGCTTCCATGCTCATAGAGGTATACCGGTGTAATCAGAATATATTCGCTACAGACGGCAATTGAGGCCGTCCCGCAACCTCCAGGCCTCCATTGCACAGGCTACATATCGTGGTATGCTACTTAGACTGCGCTACATGCAGTATTGCAAACGGCCTCGATTCAGAGGGATTATTGTTGCGAGACAGCTTGAATTAGTCAATATGAGGGGTGCGATGTCAAAGCAACGGTTTCTCGAGGCGCCCATGAGTGACTGGAGCTTGGTGTTCTTTTATACAGTGTGATAGTGTGCCGATACTAATAGAGAATGCTGAAAGACTCATTTCTCCACCTACCTGTCTTCCTCCTTTTATTTGTTGCGGCGTTTTCCGTTCTTCTCTTTCTCTCCCTGCTCGCGTCTTGGACGATGGTATACAATCCCGGGTTTCCCCTTGAAGCCGGATGGCTGGAAAACCAAATCCGCTCAAATGCCGGCAACGTGCTTCCCGCATCGGTATTTGCCGCCATCTTTCTCCTTTTTTTCAGAATGCGAAGAAAACCCGGCATCAGAGTGCTCGCGATCCTGCTGCCGCTGTTCGCCGCGTTTATTGTCATGCTTTTGGGAATTACGGTGGTGTACGGGCCGCCGGGAAGCCCGCGCCCTCGCGAGTATGGCACATACATATCGTTCATACCCAAGACTATTCACCAAGCGGAGAACGGGCTGGTCTATGTCGATGAGATTGACGGCGAGCGGGAGGGTGCTGAGAGCGTAGGACTAGAAAATGTGGTCCGCTATTCGCAAAGCAGGTTTCAACATTTTGCGGATGCAGCCTTAGCGGTGCGCGGCGTAGAGGACGGCGGGTCTGCGGTCATTGTACCGAGCAATACGGAGGAGGAACCGGTTACGATATCTCCTGCAAACCCGGTGTACTATCCGGTGTTTTCACCACCTGCGGTCATAGCGGCCATGGCGGATGATGTCCCGGCGCTCAACAATCTTCTTCTCGAGGTGCGTACGAGCACCCCGGAGCGGTTTGCGCTCTACCTGCTTTCCGTTCTGCTGCCGGCGGTGGGCTGCATCTGCTTCATGAGAATCACACGGTGGCCGTTGTTCGGCGCGTTTCTCACGCTCGCGGCGTACCGCGGCCTCTTTCTGCTTGTACGGTTCCTGCAGAGTGATATTGGCGTTGAGGTGGGGAACATGATGCCGGAGGGCATACTCTCCGAGATGTTCGTACCACTCGCGTTTCTGGTTCTCGGGGTTGTGCTCGCGGCGGTGAGCTTTGCTTTTCCGGGGGAACGACGTGGCTGAGAAGCAGGACGATTTTTCAAAGCTT
>CAZHXC010000148.1:4557-7538 GCA_964536145.1 uncultured Spirochaetales bacterium
TCATCTTCTTTTTCGGCTACTCCCTCTTCACCTTTCCTGAGAAGTATTTCCTGTTACCCTTCAGGCTCAGCTGGACACTGCTCAAAACCGTTGCGTATTTCATCGAAACAGTGACCGTCGTCCATTGTGCCGGGATACTGCTCGCCTGCTCCCTCTTTGCGCCGCCCACGCCGGCTATACGGAGCGATCTGCAGGATTCTTTCCGGCGGCTAATCTATTCTACGGTGTTGATTTTTGTCTTGTTTGGGATAGGGTATATTGCGCTCTCCGAGGGACTTCTACCGTCTGTAAACCGGAGGCTGAGCACGCTTGAAAACCGGACAACCATAGCGAGAAACTATCTCGAACTTGCCCGGGAGGCGAAGGAGAACGACAACCGGGCCCTGCAGCAGGCGTATCTCGAATATTACCTGAGCATCGACCCGGACAACCCAACCGCCGCCTCAGAGCTTGCGGAGCTCAGGCGCCGTCCTTCTATCAACCAGGAATCGGAAAGGGGGCGTGAAGTGCGTCCCCAGGCAAGGTTGATGGATCTTGATACCGATGAGCTTTTTGCACGGGCTCAGGCGGCGGTTGACGAGGAGGATTATTACACGGCGTACTACTTTGCGGACTTGGCGCTTTCGCTTTCCCGTGTTGGAACGGAGGATTACCGGCGGGCACGGGAGCTCACTGACTCGATTCAAGAGCGCGTCTCAACATTCAGAGCGGATGCCGAAGAGCTCGAGAGACAGGCGATATTCGAAATAAAATCTCAGGCGCATTCCGATCTTTCTTCAGACGATGTAGAGCTCGTAATGCGTGCCTACTACACCTTCCTTCACCTGACAGAGCGTGCCCCGGAGGATCCGGAGGCAAAGACCTATCTCCGGGAAGCCGGTGAAAAATTAAAAACTATGGCGTTTTTCAGAGACGAGGTTGAGCGCTTTCGTTCGATGCCGGGTATCTACCGTGTGTTTTACTCGCACGAGCGGGAGATTGTCTCAATTGGCGGTGTTATCACCACTGAAAGCGGAAGATACGTGCAGGACCTTGAAGCGATTACCTTCGCGGAAACCGGGGAAGTCACTCGCCATTTCAGAGCGTCTGCCGGTAAGGTGATTGTAAATGCGAAAGGCGTCCCGGTTGTAAATATGGTTGGCGTCGACAGAACCGACAGCTCGAACACGCTGATCCCGGAGTTCTTCCGCGGAGAACCCCAAAACACCTTCAAACTCACCCCTTCTATCGAAGAGCTCGATCTGCTTGGTTCCGATGGGAGAGACATCGCATCGCATTATCTCGACCCGCTTTGGGGCATGTGGGAAACGGTGAGCAGCTACGGGTATCCGGCTGATCCAATTCAGATTGCTACCCTCATGCGGGTGGCGGATGCGTTTACCTTTATCATCTTTTCACTCTTTTCTCTCGCAATAGGCTGGAAGCTGCGTCCCTCGCGGCAGTTTCCCATACCGGCCGGAATCATCATCGTGCCGATTCTGCCGGCGGTAACCTACTTTGCCGTTAGAATATATGACTATGTGGTGAGACTTCTCGTTGGTTCTTCTCTTCTTGGTTGGGGTTTTGTTCCGGCGTTCATTCTCCTCATTGCCATACAGTTCTCGTTGATTGTATTTTCCATAGCGATACTTGCAGCACAATCGTTGAAATCCCGTGAAGCTCAATCGGTGTAAAGAAACTATCATACCTCATGCCGGATTACTCACAGGCAGTGTGTTGGGGCTGCTGTCGGGCTTGCATATATTCGGTCTCGCAATTGGTGCTCTTCTCGGCTACTTCCTTGACGAGCTTCTATTCATGCGAACATTGATAAGAAGAGGTACCAGGCTCATCGAAGGACCGACAGCCGGCCTCCTTGATGAAAGGTGGACCCGCATCGTCATATCCGTTGCCCTTGCATGCGCGATTGCCTCCGCGCCAAAGAAACAGACAACCATGGGTCTTGGCGAAAGAAAGCTTCTCGAAGATCGCGTGCTCAAACACCTCGACTGCACCGGCCGGGAAGCGGGCCTGGTAAGACAGCTCATCGAACGTATCTTTGAGCTTCCGACGATAGACCTGTCACGCCTCGCGGTTGCCTACAGATCGGTATCCACCGTCGATGAACGTCTCTTTCTCATCAGGCTGCTGCTGAATACCACCGCCGGTGAAGATGAAAGGATTACCGCCGGCCAGAACGAATTGCTCATACAGGTATCGGAAAACCTCGAGTTATCCGCGGATGCGTATAACACCCTCAGAAGCCGCTGGGTCCCGGTTGATACGGAAGCCTACGAAATCATCGGTCTCTCACCGGAGGCAAGCGACCAGGAGATCCATAAGATATACCGGAGGCTCGCATCCCAGTTCCATCCTGATACCGGCGGAGATCTCGACGATGCACAAAGGGAGCAGGCGGGTGAAGCGTTCCTGAAGATCCAGGATGCTTACAACAGGATACTCGCCGACAGAAACGCCATGCGTCCGGGCAGCGGGAACGGCCGGGAGCCTGAGTAGGCGCCGGGGCCGTTGAGGTGTACGGCGCTCGCGCCGGCGCCGTCAGTCGGCCGGGGCGCGGTGGTTAGCGCGCTGAACGCGGCCGGCCCCATTAATTGGCGCGCACCTGTGAAGCCTCCTCGGCGCCAAGCGAAAAGGTAAACTGACGTTCTCCAAAGGGATTGGGCAGCATATACACCCGCGTGGTGTAGAGGTGATTGTGTCCGCTGTCGGTTTTGAACCGCACCGACAGTGGAAAGAAGAAACCGGCTGAGTCGCGCTGAGAGAAGGGGTTTTCCCTGATCTCCGGATACACCGCCCGACGGATTGATTCCGACGGATCGAGGGGCCGGTTCTTGAATGATTCCTCCACTACAGCAAGTTCAAATGCCTGCTGAAACACCGAAAAATCGGAATACATCTCCTCCGGATAGGCACCGCGAATCGATTTGGATAATGCGTGGTCGGAAAATGACTCCCACTCCCGCCGACTCATCAGATCGAAC
>CAZHXC010000149.1:0-3787 GCA_964536145.1 uncultured Spirochaetales bacterium
CCTTCGGCGAGCTCGATCCTCTCCACGATATGGACACTGTAGAAGATCTCGCATTGTTCCTGAAGCGTGATACGACCCTCAAAGCACCGGCGACACATGCAATCGCTTCAAAACTCGCGACGGACGGGATTATTGGTCTGTGAGTGAGCTTCCGGTATCCGTAATCATACCCGTTCTTCATGAAGCGGATATTATCAATCGAACCATCCACCACATCAGATCAATTGATGGGGGAAAGAGGGTTGAGCTCATTGTAGTCGACGGTGCTCGCGAGACGGATACACTGAGCGCCATCGAAGATCCCGATGTTATCAAGATTTCCTCGAAAACGGGCAGAGGGGTCCAGATGAACCGCGGCGTTAATGCATCAACCGGAGAGGTCCTTCTCTTCCTTCATGCCGATACCGAGCTTCCGCAGAACGGCCTGATGCTCATCAGCGAGGCCTTGGCGGATGCCGAGCTCAGCGCAGGCGCATTTACTCTCAGCTTTCTTGACGCACCGTTTTTGCTCAGGCTTACGCTTTCGTTTCACGATCTCAGAGGCAGGTTGACGAGAATTCCGTACGGAGACCAGGCGATCTTTGTGAAAAAAGAAGCGTTCCGGCAGATTGGCGGTTATAGGGACTATCGGATCATGGAGGATGCCGATCTCATGCGGAGGTTGAAGAGAGCAGGGATGAGCATTCGGATACTCAAAGACCGGGTTAGGACCTCGGCAAGACGGTTTGAGAAGAACGGAACTATCAGAACGTTGCTCCACATTCTCGTAATCGTCGGGTTGTTTCATGTAGGCGTTGATCCAGAGAGATTGGCCAGGCGATATTACCGCACCAAGTGACCGCCCACCGGTATAATTCTGATACAAATCGGCCTTGGTGTAGGCTTGCATTCGGTATATTCGCTTGCCTGGGCCGCGCGGGCCGGGCTATGCTTTCGCGGTTGACATCTCGCTTACAAAATCGCCAATCCGATGCAATGCTTGTTCAATAGCATCGAGAGAATTGCAGTAGGAGAGCCGCAGGTACCCCTCCCCGTAGGGGCCGAACGCGGTGCCGGGAAGCAGAGCAACGCCCGCCTCGTCCAGGATCCGGTTTGCCATCTCATCGACAGGTATGTTGAGGGCCGAGACGTTTGGAAAGGCGTAAAAGGCTCCCCGCGGGGCGATGCATCGGATGCCGGGGATATCATTCAAACCTTTCACAACCACGTCCCGGCGCGCCTCGTATTCTGTAACCATCTCATCGACAACCGACTGGTTTCCGGTTATCGCTTCCAGGCCTGCGTATTGAGTGAAATGAGCGGTGCAGCCTACCGAGTGGGTCAGGAGCATTTGGACCTTGTCTGCGAGGTTTTCCGGCATGATGCCGTATCCGAGGCGCCATCCTGTCATCGAATAGGTCTTTGAAAAACCATCGAGGATAATCGAGTGATCCAATACATCGGGTATTGCGGCGATGCTCGGCGCGTGCAAGCCGTCATAGACAATGCGGGAGTAGATCTCGTCCGATAGGATCCAACAACCCTGATTCATCGCTTTTTCTGCGATATATGCAAGATCTTCATTCGGTATGACCCCGCCGGTCGGGTTCGCTGGAGAGTTCAAAATAATGAGTTTTGTCTTTTTGTTAAACAGATCATCAAAAACATTCAGGTCGAAAGAGAATCCGTTTTCCTCCACCAGCGGTACCGGAACCGGAACACCATCGGCAACATCAATAACGGACTTGTAGGTCGGGAAACCCGGGTCAGGATAGATCACTTCGTCTCCTGGCTCGAGCAAGGCGAGAATCGGGAAGAAGAGGATCGGTTTTGCGCCGGGAGCGATGACAACGTGTTCAGGATCGATGCTGATCCCCCTCCTGCGGCCGGCGTCCCGGGCGACCGCCTCCCGCAATTCTGTTATTCCCCGCGGCGGATTGTATCGAGTCCGGTCTCCGCGTATTGCCTCGATTCCCGCTGCGGAAACGCTGTTGGGAGTAGGAAAGTCGGGTTCGCCGATTTCCAGATGGATGATGTCCCTGCCTTGTCGCTCGAGTTCCTGTGCACGCGCGAGGACATCATAGGCTCCTTCCGGCTCGAGCTTGCTGACGCGGGTAGCAGTCATTCTGGTCTCCTCTTCTTAAGAAATATTGCAGTTTGCAGACGGAGTATAGCAGGAGCGGATGACGTCGGGCAAGAAATACGAATGTGACAGGTTGGCAAGACCGACTGACCGTTGCCGTGGAGAATTATCGGCATACCCCGTTTCATCCTATCAAGGTACACGTTGGTGAAGCCCGGTGGGTGTTTGCAGACAATAGCGCGACTGATGCCGGCTGTGGGCCCCGGCTCCTCTTGACCTGTCACCGGTTGCAGGTGATTATTTGGAAGCGGCGGGCACGCACAGCGGTTACATAAGAGCATATCCAAGGAGCATTGCATGATTTACAGCGATTATAACTTCCAGGTACCGAAGGAAAAGATGGTGCGAGTCATAACGGACACCGATGCGAAAAATGAAGCGGATGACCAGTACGCCATTGTCCAGGCTCTCTTGAGCCCGAGGATGGACAACAGGGGTTTCATTGCGGCGCATTTTGGGACGCTAAAATCTGACACTTCGATGATGGACAGCTACAGGGAAATCGAAACGGTCTTCGACAAGATGGGAATCTCAAAGGAGCATATGATTTTCAAGGGGGCCGCGAAAGCGCTCGATAACGACAAGGAAGCTGTTACCTCCGAGGGCGCCGAGTTGATAATCAGAGAAGCTCTTTCCGATGATCCGAGACCTCTGTTCGTCACGTTTCTAGGGCCGCTCACCGATCTTGCAAGCGCCTATCTCACCGAACCGAGAATCGCGAACAGGCTCACGGCGATATGGATAGGAGGCGGGCCATACCCCGCCGGCGGCAGAGAGTACAACCTGAGTAACGACATAACCGCGGCAAACGTGGTGATGAAGTCTCAGATTCCGCTTTGGCAGATACCCCGGAACGTGTATCAGATGGTTCGGGTCTCGCTTGCCGAGCTCGAATATCGCGTACGGCCCTATGGCGAAATCGGGAAATACCTGTTTGACCAGTTGAACGAGCACGCAAACGGCAAGTGGGGCATGAGCGGTTACAGGACCGGAGAAATTTGGGTGTTGGGAGATTCTCCGGCGATTGGTTTAATACTCTGCGATCACGAGTTCAACTATGAGTGGGTAACGGCACCGGAGTTTTCACAGAATATGGCGTATATTCACACCGGAACAAACCGGCCGATCAGGGTGTACAAGTCGGTGGACTCCAGATTTATCCTCGAGGATTTCTACGCGAAGCTTGCGCTGTTTACCTCGCGACACTCGAACGGCGCTTCGTCCCGCCTGTGAGCAAACACAGCGTCGTATATGAGATCTACATCGCTACCCACCGCCCCCTGAGAGCGGGGCACATTTCCATATCATAGTGGCCGGGCAAGCCTCATTCTATCCGCCTTAAGATGACGGAAGCGATGATGGAGGCGATGATGGAAAGTCCCAGTCGAAGAAACGCCAGTACGGCGCGTTGACGCGTTCGTTGTATGCATCCGGATCCACATCGCGCCAATCATAAAAGCCTTTCCCGGTCTTCCGCCCCAGGTTACCGGCTTTGATGTTGTCTTTGATGGATTGCATCGGTTCCTTGCTATCGCACAACACCGGAAAGATCGTCTTGCTCACGTTGTAGGTCAGCTGCATACCGCCGCTGTCAAAGTGTTCAAAGATGCCGATGGAGGTGTAACGGGGGCAGAAACTGTATTTCAGGCAGGTGTCGATGTCTTC
>CAZHXC010000149.1:3797-6171 GCA_964536145.1 uncultured Spirochaetales bacterium
GCCTTTCTCAACCATGTACAGCGCTTCTCGCCAGAGGGCATACTGCAGACGGTTGCCGATAAACCCGGGGGCGCTCTTTTTCAGTACCACCGGTTTGCGTCCCATGTCCTCCAAGAGCTCGACGGCGAGCTCGACAACCCCTTCTGTTGTATCGCGTCCGGCTGCCAGCTCAAAGAAGGGCACCATATGCGGCGGATTGAAGGGGTGGGTGATGATAATCCGATCTTTGTAGCGGTTTGCGTCTTTGGCCAGCTCATCTGCTTCGATGGCTGAGCTTGCCGAACAAATCGCCTGCACATTGGGGCAGTGGTTCTCGATATCCCGGTACACCCCGTGCTTTATTTCCGCATCCTCGGTAACACATTCAAAGAACAGATCAACATCTGCCATTTTCTCATAGCTCTCAACAAAGCTCAGATAGCTCATGCACATGTCGATCTGATCTCCCGTCATCAGTTCTTGAGCTTCAATTTCCTTATATGAACTGACAATCGACTTCCTGCAACTTTCCGCTCTTTGCGACGACCGCGCTAACACCGTAGTTTTGTAGCCGTGGCCGGTAGTGAGGACGGCCAGACTCGAACCGATCATTCCGGTGCCGATAATGCCGATGTGCTTCACCTTATCCGTTTTCACTATGGGCTCCTTGCTGCTTTTGGTAGCTGCTGCAGCTTAGTCTACGGAGTTGCCGGACGAAAAACCAGCCCGGAATAATGGAGCTTCCCTTCGTGGAATCGGAATGTCATACCGCTTCCATACGCCTGGAAGATTTCACCATCGAGGGGTGCGCAGAGCGGTGCGTCGGTCGCCCCATCGAACGGTGCGAAGTGCGGCGTCTCGACTTTTTCCAGCACCATCCTTGGTATATCGCCGTCTTCAAGATCGGCAAATATGAGGCCATCCTTTGAGTAGATCGATATCGTCTCAGGACCTTGTGGTGCGAAATGCCGGCTTTTGGTGGACAGGGTGTAGGTGATCTTTTCCCGAGGCCGCGGGACCGGTGGAACCGGAACCGGCAGAAAACAGATTTCCAGCGGCAGGTCGCCGTACCACATGGTGATCCGGGGGAGCGTTGCGGCGCCGTCCGGTTGCTCCACCTGCGCAAAATCGAAGTGCACGCTCTGTGCTCCAAGAGCGCCGGCGACCGGAATATTGATACCGGCGATGCGCTTGACGAGACGGTATGACGGTGTATCCGTTCCCCTCAGCTTCGCAAGGTTGAGCGATTCGCCCGAGAGGTTGAGCTTTCCCCGCGCCATGTCGAGCTCTATATGAAGGCTGAAATCTCCTACACCCACATAATGGCCCGAGAGCTCAACTTCTCTCTCCCGGCTGAGATTAGCGGCGGGGTACCTCAAGGCGGGAGATGTTTGCTGGTTGAGCAACAGATTTACGGCCTGATTTGCGATGTAGTGCCGTGCGAACCCATGGTCCGTATTGTAGAGCACGATAACGCCGATATCCTCCTCCGGAACCATGACGATAAGGCTCGAGTAACCGTCGAGGGTTCCCCCGTGACGCAGGTCAGGAGGATCGGTCATAAACTTCCCGACTTTGAAACCGAGGGCGTAGTTGTCTTCATCAAGCGGCTTTAGCTCAAACGGCGGCATGAACATCCGGGAGACCAATTCCGCTTCGAGCATCCGTTTCCCGTCAGGAAATTTCCCTTCGCGAAGGAGCATCGCAATATATGAGGCGAGGTCACGTACCGTCGATACCGCCGAACCGGCCGCCGCATCGCGTCGTGCCGCAGTATGAGGAGTACCGTGGATTCTTGTGTCGTTCATGTAGAGAGGGGAAAAAACACGCTTGCTCATGAACTCCGGATACGCCGTGCCGGTGACGGCTTCTATTATCTCACCGAGCAGCCCGTACCCGACATTCGAGTAACGGTAAACTTCTCCGGGCTCGTCAGCCAAAAGGACTGAGGAAGCGAGCTCTACGAGATCAACCTCACTGCTTGACGCGCCGGTAATGCCCTTCTGAAGGTCCCGGACCAATCCCGAATGATGCGAAAGCAGGTGCCGCACGGTGATCGAATCAACAGCGATTTTCTGAGCAGGTGTCATTGGAGGTGAGAATCGGGGCAGGTAACGCGAAACCGGAGCTGAAAGCTCGATTGCGCCTTCCTGTGCGAGCAACATGACAGCCGTGGAGGTGAGGGGTTTTGTCACCGACCCGACTGCAAATCGCGTATCTACACTTACTTGCTCTCCGGTACCGGAACCCGCCGTGCCGTAGCCCGCTCCCCAGGCGAGCCCGTCGCTCGTGACGATGCCTATGGCCAGTCCCGGAATACGGTTTTGCTTCATTTCCGAACGAATCAACGAATCGAGGGAAGCCGAAATGTCGGCGAAGGCGGTGTGAAATTTCA
>CAZHXC010000149.1:6181-7520 GCA_964536145.1 uncultured Spirochaetales bacterium
ACTCGAGATAGTGGAAGCGCAGCCGCCAAAGCAAAGCGAGATAGCCACAGCGATCACTACGGCTGTGGTCGAAAGCCGTCTCATCTTGGAAGAACTCCGCCGGTAAAAACCAGGATGCGTCTTGTCATGTGAGCCCTCACTTGCTATGGGATGTTTTCGGTTGGGACGGAGGTTGCGGTCCGCCGGCCTCCGCTCGACAGCATCCGGCAGGCTATTACCGTGCTGACTGCAAGAAAGACCGCGACGCCGTAGAAGGAGTATTCAAGACCCAGGAGGTCCATGAGGGCGCCACCGATCATCGAGCCAACCAGAACACCAAGGCTCATCGACATGTTAAAGATGCCCATCATCGATCCTTGTCCGTAATCCCGGCCTTCCTCTACCGCATATGCTCCAAGGGCCGGCAAAACCGCGGCCTCCGAAACTCCCAGGATCAGGTATATCACCATCAGCAGCGCAAACGAATCGGCAAAAGGAATGCTGAACACGACAACACTCATGACCGCGGAACCAATCGCGACAATCACTACCTTGTTTTTTCTGTCTGCAAGTTTTCCAAAGGGAGTCTGGAGCAATGCGTTTGCCAACGTCCTTGTCGCAATCACTGCACCGATTTGAAAACCTGTCGAGTTTAGTTCCCGGGTCATCAGGATGGGGGCGAATCCAAAGGTGGGACTCATGATTACCATCGTCGCCAAGCGGGATAGCAGGGTTCCTGTTATCCGCCTGTTCTCGAGCATTTTTTTGAAGGTTTTAAAAATACCGGTTTGAACCGGCGCAGCTCGGTCACGGCCACCGGGGATACGAACGAGCACGAGTACCATAGCCAACAAACTTAAGAATGCCATGGAATAAAAGGCGGAGTTCATTCCCCATACATCACGGAATATTCCCCCCAATAGCGGGCCTCCGCCTATTCCGGCGTATATCGCAATATTCAACAGTCCCATATAGCGGCCTTCCTCGCCGCGGGGGGAAGAGTCTGCCATATAGGCCATCGCCATCGGCACCGCCATCGCCGATCCCACTCCGTGAATAATTCTGACAAGGATGAGATGCCCAACCGAAGTAGCGAATGAGTAGGTGAGGGCGGCGACGGAAAAAATGGAGAGGCCAATTACAATGAAACGCTTCCGGCCTATTCGGTCGGAGTAACTCCCGACTATCGGTTGTACCACTGTACGGGCGATAGAAAAACCGGCGACCATCAACCCGAGGGTCATTCCGGTTGCGCCGAGCTCAACGGCATAGATCGGCATCAGAGGACCTATCAGACCGACACCGGTCAGCGCAATGAAAACAGCAAGAAGAAGAACAAAAATGGCTGACTTACTCATCG
>CAZHXC010000150.1:0-7519 GCA_964536145.1 uncultured Spirochaetales bacterium
ACAAGAATACAAAACATGCAGGCGCTGCTGTCTCACGGGAATATGACCGGAAGGAAGGCTGTGCTCGAAATACTCGAGGCGGGGCTTTCGGCGGCGGATCCCTATGCAAATACGAAGAAACTCATCCGGCTCGATGGCGAGAGATTGATCGTCGGCAACAAGAACTTCGAGCCGGTTGGTACACCGGTGACGGGTGATGAGGTAATAGATCTGCGGGAAATCGACAGGATATACGTAGTCGGCGCCGGCAAAGGCATCCAGCGGGCCGTCAAGGCGCTTGAAGAAGTTCTTGGAGATCGGCTCACCGGAGGACATGTTATCGACAAGAAAGGACATCCGGTGATCCTCGAGAAAGTCGGCGTCACATTGGGAGCTCATCCGGTGCCCGACAAAGACTGCGTCCGCGGCTGCGAACAGATAGCCGCGCTGGCGAAAACGCTAACAAAGAACGATCTTGTCTTTACCTTCGTCGGAAGCGGTGTGTCCTCTCTCCTCACCATGCCGGTTCCCGAGGTCAGCCTCGAGGACGTGAGTGCTGTCACCTATCTGATGCAAATCGAGCACGGCGCCACAACCACCGATCTCAACGCTATCAGGAACCACCTCGATATGATGAAAGGCGGGCGGATAACACGCATGATACAGCCGGCAAGGGCGGTACATATCATCACAAAACCGCCGCGGAGATATGATGATCTCATGACAAAGAACAACTTCCTGCATTCGCTTCCCGACTCCACAACCTTCCAAATGGCCGTTCGTAACCTGAAGAAGTACGATGCGTGGGAAGCGGCCCCCGCTTCCGTCAAACGGTTTTTGGAAAGGGCGGACCCAGGGTTTGAATCGATGAAAGCGGATGAGTTTGAAAAGACACCCTGTCGTATCTACTTTGTGCTCCCGGACAGCGGGCCGGAAGCGGAGCTTCCATCGGCCATGGCGAAGGCGCGTGAGCTCGGCTATCAGCCGCTGATGATCGCCGATTCGCTCTTCCACGTTGAGGCCCGCCACGCGGGCATCTATGTCGCTTCGGTTGCCCGAACCATCGAAGGTCTCGGCCAGCCTGTGGAGCCACCATGCGTGCTGTTCAGCAAAGGCGAGATGGTTGTCACCGTCGGCAAGAGCAAGGGAATCGGCGGCAGGAATCAAGAGTTTGCGCTTTCTGCGGCATCCGGTATTGCAGGCAGTGAGAACATCGTCATCGCCTCCGTGGATACAGACGGTACCGACGGCCCGGGGAATCAGTTTTCACAGGTAGAGGGCCTGCCCTCCTGTCTGGCCGGTGGCATCGTGGACGGCTACACGCTTGCCGAGGCGAGGGACGGCGGCATCGATCTCCAGGCGGAACTGAAGAGCCACAACACCTCTGTGCCGCTCTGGCAACTGAATAGCGGGATAGTGGCGACACCGAATATAAGCCTCTTAGATCTGACGGTCATACTGGTGTCAGGTCGCGGTTGAAGCTCCAATCGGGTGCTTAGAGTGAGAGCGTGCCTTCGTCGATAACTTTCATCTTGCGCCTTTCAGGCAAAACTCTGATTTCGATGTCTGCCCGTTCTCCCACAGTGAGATCAAGATTGAACTCTTTCTCTTCGATGAAGTGGTATTGGGGTATGTTGTGGTCATATACGATGAGCTTCCATTGTCCGGGTATGATGTCTTCAAAGGCGAACCTGCCGCTGCGGTCGGTTAAACGGCGGTAGGTCTCAACACCGTTGGTCAACTCCAGAAGAACACCACGAATACCCCCACTGCGAACATACTCCTCCACCATCTCTTCATCACCGCTTGTCCCGGAGTCCGTCTCGCTGTCGAAGCTGCTGTCCTCCGGCGGAAAGGCGTATTGCAGGACGGTACCCTGAACAACGCTCCGCCTGCCCATTTCAATAACCAGATTTGTGGTCTTTTTCTCCTCGATCACCACCTCTATGGGTGTGTCTGTAAACGGCTGGAGGAAGGTATCGGCGCGGCTGACATCCACATCCAGCAATCGGACCCCCGGCTCGAGAGCGGGAAATGAAAACCGCCCCTTCGCATCCGTAACCGCAGCCCCGCCGCCGGTTCGTACAATAATGTCCTGCAACGGCTCACCCGTTTCGGTGTCCACCACGGTACCCCTGAGAGTACCAACGTCTTCCTTGAGTCCCACGGGGATACCAAGCGAGGTGGAAAACTCAACGGATACTCCTCCACTGTGATTGCCCCCCGCCGCTGCGGCGTAGTTGTAGAAAATGCTGAACAGCAGATCGGATTTTTTTCCGAGCTCAAACTCCAGATCAAGCGAAGCGCCTACGGTGGAATAGTCGAGCGTGTCGCTTTCAAACTGGAACCGGTTATCGAATGAAAAATCGAGCGCTACTATTTGACCACTCACATCAATACCGGTGCTCCATTCTATCTCGTGCACGGTAATCGCGTCCGCAAGCACGGTCCCTTTGTATCCTAAGTCAACCGAATAGCTCCGCGAGCCCGCTGATTGATACAGTGATGAAAGGAGATATTCATGGCTAACCCGCAGTCGGTCCTCCAGGCGGTATTTCTCGAGACCGAGAGAGGCGGAACCGCTTAGGGTGAGGCTACCGATCGATTGTTCGGCGGATAGCTTCATCGTATTCGAGAGAGTGTGAAATGAAGGATCAGGAAGCATATCCTTCCGGCTCGTGAGGTTCCACGCCGCCGCAAAGCTCGTGTCACCGGATGGAAGAGTCACATCTGAAGTCAATACATACGACCATTTCAGCGGAGCCGAAGCGCCGGTCACATCGAGATCGAGATTGCGGGCTTGCCGATGTAAACCGGTAGCCACACCAAGCTGTCCGTTCAGAAACTCGAAACCGATGTTGCCGCCAAAGAGCAGCAGGTCTTGATACGAGCCGTTGAACCCCGGTCCCGCTCTGACAAACTCACCCGAATAGGTTATCCACTCGTATTCTCCCTCGCCTTCAAGCCGGAAACCGTATTCCCTCCCGCCGGCAAACGATTGCTCTACGGCCATCTCTGCTTCTAATGCGAGCTCAGGAATTGGTTGGGCAAATTGCATGAGGCTGAGCATGAGGGTTTCCTCAAAACTGCTCACACTACTCACACTGGTACGGTATTGGTCCGCCACCGGTAGGAAGCTCACATAGCCGGCCGCAAGCTGATCCGGGGGCTCGACATACGGAACAAACCGATAATAACCGCCAAACTCAAACCGCCCAAGAAATACGTCGAGATTGGCTCCCCGTGCATAGGTGTTTCTTTCGAGCAACGGCGTCAACGAATAGTTGAAATCGCCGAGCGAGAGCTCGAGAAAGTCATTTTCGTACTTCAGGCGATATACATCGTCTTCTTCGATGATTCTTTCAGGAGGAAGATCGATGGATTTTGCTATCAGCAGGTCAATCAGGTGCTTTTCCGCGGAGTCGAGCGCTCCCTTTGCAGACAGCGAGATACCCCCGCTCCCTTGCCAGGCCGGTGCAAAGGAGTTGGCTTGCAGAAGCCGCAGGCGCAACGGCAGCCTGCGGAAACGGTCACCGCTTATCCGGGCCCTGGGAAATATTTCAGTTTCCGCCTGAGCGGTCACCGGGCCGACTGTGGTTGATCTGTTTGCCGATGCATCCAGGACGTGCGCTGTCCCCCGTGTACGGTGACGCACCAGCGAGCTTATCGTTGGATCGGTTTTAACATATACAGAGACAGTCCGTCGCCGTCCGACTCCAATCAGCACAACCTCCGCATCTTTCGCGGCTTCCTCAAGGTTAGTCTCTTCCCCGCCTTCGCCTGTTTCCGCGACTATCTCAACCGGATACCCTTCGGAGCTCGATGCAACGAACTCGACATACACATCGGCATTCGATTGATTCTCAATACTGAATGAAGCGGTGATTTTTTGCCCTGCAATAACATACGCTGATGCTTCTTCAGGTTCTATGCTTGTAAGAATCTTCTCTCTCACGACGACTTGAACGGTGGCTGGGATTCTATCCCCGGGTCTGTCACTTGTCCATGAAACATACTCGATGGTATACAAGCCCGCTTTAGCGGATTGCGGCACATACAGTGATACCAGCGAAAGATTCTCTGAGACCGGATCTATAGCCATCCGCTCGGTGTAATAGAGTTCTCTAAAGCCTTCAGGCATGCGCAATTCGGAGTACACTCTCTGCTCGCGATCTGTTGTGTTCCGTACAATGAGTGCAAAGGACACGGTCTCACCGGGATCTACTTCCATAGTGGAGACACCGGCGGTATCAACCGAAATGTCAGGATTCTGTCCGTGTAGCGTGAGTGCAATAAACAGTAGTAGCGGAATTGTCGCCCATCGTCTCATCGTTAGAGCTGAATTGTATAATTCGCACCAAATACGTTATCGCCCCCGGCGTCCAAGATGAGCAACAACTGGTAATCACCGCTATCGAGCTCTGAGAGGTTCAATCGATACCGTGCGGATGTTTCAGGGAAAAGCCGTTTTCTCGTAGCCGTAACCACCGCCGCTTTCTTCCCCGCCGAGTCGAAAGCCTCGGCGCTCACCTGCGGTATTACCAGTCGCTCGCCGGAATTCATCACATCAAGCAGCATGACTACCTCGTCGTTTTCGCGTACAAGCTGTGCGCCTAAGATCTGAAGATCGATAACACCGGTGGAGCCGATATGGGTGACAATCTGGATTCCATAACGCAGGAGTTGGGTAATACCGATACCGGTCTCTTCCGGTTCACCTTCTCCGGCCTCCGGTGAATCCCGCGGTATCCCCTCCACCATCAACATGCTCCAATAGGTTCCGCTCATCCCGGAATCCTCAGGCACCTCTATGCGATAGGTAACCGCTACCGATCCCTTTGGCTGAACGGTAAAACGGCTTGGAAAAAAAGAAATCCAGAGACCGTTTGAGCGTGGAAGAGATCCGGCATCACCGTAATAGGTTTCCCCTTCGGCACTAAAGAAATAGTCGGTCTGATATACACGCACAGCCCGGCTTTCAGTTCCGGCGTTGCCGACCTCTATACTCCCGCTGTAAGAATCACCCGGTTCTGCCACCCTGTCGTGGGTGAGGCTTCCTTCAATAAATATTTGTCCGTTAGCGGCAACGGCGATTAGGATGAGTTGCAGAACAAAGGTGGTAATCCGCTTCATTTCATAAAGCTCCTTACAGCTCCGTAACGGTATAAAACACTTCGGTAATATAATCGTCGGCGGTTATTATTCCGGCGGAAACCCCGTCCAACCGAAATTGAAGCTCGATTTTGCGTAACTCGCCTGTCCCGGAAAAGAAGAGCGTATCTGTGGTTGTGATTTCCTGATATGCAGTTCCATCTGAAATCGTGCCGGTGCCGGTTCCGTCTGATGTACGTTTTACATAGAGCACAAAATCAGGACTCCAGTTCGTGTCGACGCGTCTCACTTCCACTTTCCACGGGGCCGTTGGCGTGGAGGTCTTTGAAATGGTGATATCAACCTCGTTGACGTCACTTTCGAACGGAGAGCGGAAATCGGTGCCCGCTCCTCCGGTCAGGTCTTTAGCCTGCAGATTTTCCTGCCATCTTTTGGTAACTCTGATAGAAAGCTTTGGCGCCGTGAATGCAGGTAGACAAAAAACGGCGAGCAGCAGAAGCATCGCCGCTACTCGCCGTCCCCTGTTTGTGCGTGTCATGTTATGTGACACGAGCTTACAACTCCTTACCTTATTGGGTGGTGATAGTATACTGCACGGTGAAGACTTCCGGAGTTGAGAGAGCGCGCAGCGCAGTATAGTCTGAAAAGCCCAACGTATAGGTGAGCACCGCACCGTCGGCTCCGGCGTTTGTACCGGTATATGCGCTCTCGATATCTGTAATGAAATCCTGTGCGCCAAGCGACAACATATCCGTGAATGTGACCTGACCCGCCGAGTTGCCGCCATCCCCGGTGTAAGAGAAACCTGTTGCCTCCACGGTGATGGACGTACCCTCCGGGACACTCGCGCCGCTCGCCTGGGCCGTAATCTTGTTAAAACCACCGCTTGGTACAAGAGAAGTGTAGAACAACCTCGTGCTTGCATCCGAATCACCGGTTCCGGGATCACCTGGGTTTACCGGCTCCTGCACCGCAAGCGTTACGTCTCCACCGCTGATTGCCAGCAGCGCTATTTCCGGGATGTTTACGCTGACTGTATGCGAATCGTTATCGGACTGTGCAAACACACCCATCGAAACGATAAAAAACAAAACCGATAATGCTGTCGTAAACCGTATCGTTCTCATATATCCTCCATGAACGAACTGTTTATTGGTTCAGCTCACGGCTAAACCATACAAAGATACAACTTATATTGTCAAAAGCCAAAGGAAAAATAAAAAAACTTGTGCTGGAAGGGTTTGAGCTGAAGGGCTGAGCTAAACGCTCGTGGTACCGCGATCCGAAAGAAAACGCAGATAATCGGTCCTGGTTACGATGCCGACAATCCTCTCACCGACCATCACCGGTAGGTGTCCCACATTGTGAGAGAAAAACAGCTGTTCGAGTTCGCGGATAGTAGAATCCGGCTTACAGGTATATACGCGTCTTGTCATATAGCCTTTTACCGGCGCCCGCATCATGTTTGACCGTCGGCCTTTCATGATATCTCTCAATGTCAGAAACCCAACCAAAGCTCCGGAATCATCGAGAACAGGCGCACCGGTGTGATCAATCCGTTCAAGAAACATCGATGCGTCTACAAGCGATGAATCGGGATGAACAGAGAGAACATCTTCAGACATGATGTCGCGTGCGGTTACCGCAGGCGTGATCCAACGTTCGAGGGCGGATTGAAGCTTTTTCCCGACTTCATCGGCGTCCGCTTTTTTCACTGAGGCGGAAGATGCGAGGGTGTGGCCTCCGCCGCCAAACTCGGCCATGATTCGATTTAGCGGTATGCGCGTCTCTTTGCTCCTGGCCACCAGTAATACGGATTTTTGCGATGCAATCTCGAATATCCCGAATAGAGCGTCCGCATCCTCAACTTCAAAGAGCCGCTCTACCACGGTAGAAAGCCCGGAGACGTTCTCCTCGAGACGCAGAAAGAAGTATCCGATCAAGTGGTCCTTTACCGTCCGGTACACAATCCGATTCAAAGCGTCATGAAACAGCCCGATATGCTTATCCACGTGAATGCTCTTTATCATGGACGACACAATCCGCAATGATGCGCCCTGATCGAGCAACCACGACGCCACGTGGAAATCTATAGCGCTTACATTTTGATGTGTGAAATTGCCGGTGTCGGAGAAGATCCCGGCGAGTGAGATTGTCGCCTCAGCGGGTGACACCATGACCTCCCGCTTCATGAGCAACTCTCCGAGTATTGTAGCCGTCGAGCCGTAATTCCCTCCGATAATCTCCGCGTCAGGAAAATCGTTACTCTCCTTGGGATGGTGATCGTATATGGTAATGGGAGGCAGGCCGCCGGATGCGTCGTTTTGCACGTATTGCAGGAACTCTTTTGCACGTGCCCGGCTCCGGGTATCCACCAGAACGATTGAGGCGACAGGTTTTCCGTCAAGCTCTCCCGGCCGGACCAAAT